>JBIIUD010000199.1:0-5734 GCA_044340175.1 Verrucomicrobiaceae bacterium | reverse complement strand
GGGTGGTCGGATGCACGAACCCGCCGCGCTGACGGCCCTGGAAAAGAAGCACCTTTGGCATCCTTTCACCGCGATGGCGGACTGGTGCGCGCCAGGGCATGAACCGGTGATGCTCGTGGAGGGCAAGGGCTGCGTGCTGCGGGATTCGACCGGTCGGGAATACTTGGATGGCAACAGCTCGATCTGGACCAATCTCCACGGGCACGGGCATCCCGTGATCACGGAGGCCATTGAAGCGCAGTTGCGGAAGGTGGCCCACACCTCTTTCCTGGGGCTGAGCCATCCTTTGGCAACGGAATTAGCGGCGGAGTTGGTCGGCCTTTTTGAAGGAGGCACCTCAAAGCTGCAACGGGTGTTCTTTTCAGATAATGGTTCGACGGCGGTGGAGTGCGCGGTGCGCATGGCGCTGCAATACTGGGCGCAAAATGGACGACCGGAGCGGGTGGAACTGGCCGCATTTGAAGGAGCCTATCACGGTGATACACTGGGCGCGGTGAGCTTGGGGGGCATCACGACCTTCCGGGGAGTCAGTGAGCGCGTGGGCTATCCCGTGCAGCGTTTGACGGGCATTGCCGATCTGGCAACACTCAATCCGGCCTCCCTGGCAGCCGTTGTCATCGAGCCTCTGATCCAGGGCGCAGCGGGCATGCGCCTTTGGCCAAAAGGGCTGCTCAAGGAACTGGCGGATTGGTGCCAGAAGCACGATGTGTTTTTGATCCTCGATGAAGTGATGACGGGCTTTGGCCGGACGGGCACGATGTTTGCCTGCGAACAGGAGGGCGTGGTGCCGGATTTCATCGCGCTGGCGAAGGGGCTGACCGGTGGTTACCTGCCTCTGGCGGCGACCATGACGACGGAGCGGGTGTTTGACGGATTCTTGGGCCGACCTGAGGATGGGCGCACGTTTTATTATGGCCACAGCTACACGGCCAATGCGTTGGGCTGTGCCGCAGCACTGGCGAGTCTGCGCGTCTTTCGGGAGGAACACGTGATGGCTGGATTGCCAGCCAAAATCGCCCGGCTGTCAGCAGAGTTGCAGAAGTTTGCGGAGCTGCCCTGGGTGGCAGAAACGCGGCAGTGTGGCTTGATTGCCGGGATCGATCTGGTGGCTCAAACAAGCCCGCGACTGCCATTTGCGCGGGAAAAGTTCGTCGGCGCGGCGGTGTGCGCCGCGGCACGCCGACATGGGCTGCTGACACGGCCCGTACTCGATACTCTCGTTATGATGCCTCCGCTCGCTGCGATGGAAGCAGAAATCACACGCATGGCGGAGGCATTGCGGACCGCTGTCGCCGAAGTCTGTGGTGTCAATCCACCAGCTTGCTCTTGAGGCTAGAGGCAGGCGGCGGGCGCAGTTTGACCCCGGGCGGTTCAGATTCTGCTGCCGATTCCGAAGAGTTAGTGGTGGGCGAGAGCTTTTTGAGATCACTCGCTGCACTCGCCGCATCGGATTCTTCCGGGACTTCGAGCACAGGTGGCGTCGGTTTGAGATTCTGCCAGAGGGCGTTGCCGGAGAGATGAGCCAAGGAACCGCCCAAAGTCATGGAGCCCAGGATGAACACCGCAGCTTTCAGCCAAACAGGCGTCGGGTCATTCGGAGCTTCAAACTGAGTCGGAACGGACCCGTCGGCAGGCCTTCGGCGCGCCCAGTCCGGCTCGTCGGGCGGAGCCAAGTCATCGCCACCCCCTTTGAACAGAATTTCAGCAAAGCCCACATTCGGTTTGTCCGGTTTGGGGGTAGAGACACCTTGCGTCAACGCCATGCCTCCAAGCGCCGCGGCAATGGCACCACCGGGTAACGTCACCTCTACCGGTGGCACTTGCCCTTCATCCAGCATCGGCTCTTGGGGGAGCACCGCCGGCGAGAGCTTCTTTGACGGTTTGATCTCTGTGATCGGCGCGGATTGAGCTGCCGCGATCGGTTTCACGACGTCGTAATGATGAACGATGCGGGCGAACCGGGACAAAAACTCCGCACGCGAGCTGGGCCGCCCCTCAATGGTGCGGGCAATCTCATCCTCCAGCAGTTTTTCCACGGTTTCACGCTCGCGGCCCTTACCTGCCTCGCCTGCCGCCAAACTCGCCCCGACGGGGTTTTCGATGCCGAGCAAAAACCGGCCCACGGCGGCCATCCACCCGCCATGCCAGCGGGTGCTGACCTCTGCAGACGTGGTGGCTCCTGGCGGCAGCAGCAGCCCGGGATCTGTGCCGCGACCCGCCATGCTAGCCAGACAGGTGTGCGCCCTCAGCACCACGCTGAAGGAGGGCCAATCATTGAGCTTGGAATTCAACAGCTTGCTGCTGCGCGGGTCCTCGCGTGACCCTCCAATAAGAAGAAACAAATCCTCCAGCCGCAGCTTATGGGTCGGCAGATGCGTGCTGTCGAGATCCGCTAGCGCAGAATCCAGGCCTGCCAGCACCAGGTAAGCCTCCTGCACCTCCAACGCCGTGCGTTCCTTGAGCAACTCCGCCAAACTAATGCCCTCAACGATTTCTTCAGCAAGGCACGTCACTGAATCCGCCTCATGCACCATCGCGACCGTGGCCAGATGAGGATGCTCATTTTTTCGAGTGAGCTTCTGCAGCTGCACCGCTGCCTCTTGCAAGCGCCGCCCCACCACTCGCGCAGGTGGGATTTGCTCCACCAGCACTGGCCGCCCGGCTTTCGTCAGCGTTCCACGCATGGAGTAAGGATTGGTCATGTCCAGCCTCTGCGACTGGATGCGCACCCGATTCACCACGGCCCGTGCCACATCCTGATAGCTGGCCAAAAGCGGTGCGATCAATGCCCGCGGCTTTTGCGGCGCCGGGATCTCGCCCGAAAGATGCTCTGGTGCCAGCTTCAGCAGACTGTTCCGCAGCTCAATCATCTGTGGCACCGCGACCGGGCTGGCGGTATCCAGGCATCCAGCGAGCAGTTCGGTGAAATCCGCCGCCGAGAGCGGATGGTCCGGCAACGTAGCACTCACCCCCGCCTGCTCCAGCAGGAAAGCCCGGAGAAACTTGCCTTGCTTGTCAAAATTGGCCCTCTGCGCGCGAGTGCGCGCGGCAGTGCTCGCCGCAGCAGGCGTCAACCGGTAGTCGGAAGCGATCACCACGAGCGACTGCGTACCCACCTGCACCACCCGCAGGCTGTTCAAGGGCTGTTGCGGCAAGCAATCGCCGCGACTGCAAACCGCTGCGGCCGCATCCAACGCGCGACTCGCCAACATCACCGCCAACCAACCAGGCAGTTCCTGCTGCCGATTCAGATAAGCGCGCAGCGGCTCACCATCTGCCGCTCCAGTGATGTAAAAGGGATTGCCCTCGTCCTCGCCAAAATCCACCATGCGTGCCAGCAGGGGATGTCCGTGCCCCCTGAGCCGCCGGCAGGTCTCTTCAAACGCGGCCTTTTCCGCCACCGCTTGCAGCAGCACATGGCAGGCCACAAACTCCAAGCGCACCGTATCAAAGGCCAGCACTGCCACTTTTTCCGCCGATCTCTCGAGCTCTACGTTCGAACCATCGACATCTTGAACGATGAGGTAGTGCCTGAATTGGTGGGGTTCTGACATGTCGCGGAGGGCAGTACGAAAACAAAAGCTAAGGAACCCGAAGAGTCCTTCACTCCGAAGGCTTTTCAAGGACGGATGAATCCGAACGCCGTATTCTTGCACCTGACACCTTCCTGCCTTAGAACACAGGTATGAGCCACCACCTTTCCAACCTACCTGTATCCCCTGTCGGTTTCAAAGAATGGGCCTTTGTTTGTGACGCGCTGACCCAGGGTGTGCAAAGCCTCATCCTGCGCAAAGGCGGCATCCATGAGGGCCGCAGCGGTTTCTCATTTCAGCATCCTGCCTTCTTTCTTTTCCCCACCTGGTTCCATACCCAAAGTGAACGCCTGCGCTGGGTGCCGAAGACAGCCTCTCTGCCCAGCTACAGCAGCGATCCAGGCTACGATCCCACCACCCACACCTTCGCCCCCGAAGAGTCCCGTCAGGTGGTGGACATCGACGGCTTCTGCACCCTCGATCAAGTCTGGCGAGTCACCGACTGGGAAAAAGTCGTCGCTCTCACCGACCTCCACATCTGGAATCCCGAGGTCGTGCAGGAGCGTTTCGTTTACGATGAGGAAAGCTGCCTGCACATCGCTCTCGTTCGCGCCTACCAGCTTCCCCAACGCTGGACCTTCCCCTATGAGAAACGTTTCGGCGGCTGCCGCTCCTGGGTGGAACTGCCTTCAGCAGGCCTCGAATTCTTAGCCTCCGCCGTTCCTGCCGTGGCCGAATCCGACTGGCAAGCAAACGCTGCCAAAGTCCGCGCGATCCTAGACTAGTTCATTTTTAAATGACGTGGTCGTTGATCCGGACTGGGCCGTTTCTCGAAAAGATTGATTTCGGGTTCAAACGCTCTCCCAAGTCTTGGACTTCGCGCTGCGCAGGATGGCCTCGCAGAGTTCGACTTCGTGGTGACCATCGGCAGCTGTCGCAAACAGGACAGGCGTCGTTTTACCGCTGGCAATGTGCTCATACACGGCGCGGTAATGCATCTTGTGGCAGTCGGAGAAGCCTTCGGCGTGGCCACCGGGGTAGTCGGTAAAGTTGGCGATGTCCGCATCAAAACCAGGCGTGTTGCGCTGAAGGATTTGATTCGGCTGGTCGCGGCGGCCGAGGATGATCTCGTTCGGCTGCTGCATGTCCCAGCGAACGCTGCCCTCCGTGCCGTAGATGCCAATGGACAAACTGCACTTCCAACCTGCGGCAACCTGAGACACCGCGCAGTTAGCGTGAACACCGTCGGTGTGACCATGCTTGGCCTTGCCAAATTGCAAAAGCACGCTGGCAAAGTCTTCGGTATCAACCGTGAAGGATTCCATCTTTTTGGCTTCCACCTTGGCAAAGCTCTTCACTTCGCCTTTCGGACGCAGCCGGGTTTTGTGAAAGGTCTCGACGGTGGCCAGGACCTTTTTGGCTTTGGCACCCAGGATGAAGGAGACCGCGTCGATCCAGTGCGTGCCGATGTCCCCAACGGCGCGCAGCTTGCCGCCCTCGCTGGCGAGAAGGCGCCAGTTGTAGTCGGTCGGTTTCAGGAGCCAGTCCTGAAAAAAGTGACCCTGAACATGGATGATCTGACCGAGGTCCCCGCGCTCCACCAGGGCGCGCATCTGCAACACCGCAGGGAAAAACCGGCACACGTAGTTCACGGCAAAGACGCGTTTCGACTTCTTTGCTGCAGCGACGACGCGTGCGGTTTCATCGCTCGTCATGCCGAGGGGTTTTTCACAAATGACGTGTTTGCCCGCTTCGAGAGCAGCGATGGATTGCTCGACGTGGACCTTGTTCGGGGAGGTGATGTGAATGACATCAATGTCAGGATTGGCATACATCGCCTGGTAATCGTAGTCGCCATAAGCCTCCGGGATGCCCCACTGCTCGGCGCAGGCCAAAGCGCTGGCGGTAGAGCCGCAGACGGCCTGTACCTGGACGCCCAGGCGCTTGAGGGCCTCGATGTGGACGGGGCCAATGAAGCCAGTGCCGATGATGCCGGTGCGGAGATGGTGGAGGGGAGTCATAAAGAGTGCCAAAAGACCCTGATACCTTCAACGCTACCCGATACGGGAGCAATCTTTCTCTACAATTTCCCCGGGGATCAAGGTTCCGATCTGCCTTCAGGTAGACAACGCCGCACCACATAAAGCTCCGCCGCACTCTGCGGCATCCGCCTCGCCCCCTCCTTCCGCTGCGGCCCAAAA
>JBIIUD010000198.1:0-5751 GCA_044340175.1 Verrucomicrobiaceae bacterium | reverse complement strand
GAGTCGGCCGGAGATGCAGCGGAAGACGGGTTACTATCGCTACCGCACTTACCAAGGCAGGGATGCCTTGATCCGTGCAGAGGAGGTCATTCTTATTGAACGTGAATCCTGAACTGATGACAGACACTGCCAAGCGGGGCCTAGTGCTGGCCTCTCAATCGCCGCGCCGTTCGGAGCTGCTGAAGGCCGCAGGGTTTGAGCGGTTTGAAATCTGTGTGCCTGAAGTCGATGAGGCGCACGATGAGAAGCTGTCGCCAGAGGGCTTGACGCTTTTTAATGCCCGATTGAAGGCGTTGACGGTGGCGGTCAGGTGGCCGGACGCGGTGGTCGTGGCGGCGGACACACTGGTCTATGTGGATGGCATTCCTCTGGCCAAACCGGTGGACATGGCGGAGGCACGGGGGATGCTGGAAAGACTGTCTGGGCGGGCGCACCAGGTCTGCACCGGGGTGGTGCTGGCCTGGGAAGGTGGGCAAATGGAGGAGGCCTTTGCGGTGGTGACGGAGGTGGTGTTCAAGCCTTTGAATGCAGCGAGCATATCCGCCTATCACGCGGTTTGCCATCCGCTGGATAAGGCGGGAGGCTACGGCATTCAGGACGGGACGGACTTGATTCTGGAGCGGATCTCAGGGTCGTTTTCCAATGTGATGGGCCTGCCAATGGAGGAACTGGGACCCCGGTTGCGGCGTTTACTCGGTGAAGCCTGACGGGGCTTCAAGAAAAAGATGCCGGGACTTGCGGCGCAGGTGGTGATCCCGAGGAAGATTGATTTTGGAAGGTCCGCCGGGGGCAAGCAGGGAGAGTGCGGCGTCGATGTGCGATTGATCGAGGTGGGGGACGCTGAGGTGGTGAAGCCAGTCCCGAATGACTCGGCTGAGGAGGGCGGGGTGGAGGGCTTTGAGGGCGGGGGAGATGTGGAGGCGACCGTCGGGCGTGATCGCTTCATGGGTCTTGATCCAAGAGGCCGAGAGTTGCTGGAGAAATGCGTCGTCACGGGCCGCATGGGCGGCGAGGCGAGCCAGGGCAGGAGTGACATCGCGATCGAGGGCCTGGCAAAGGCGGGGCAGGATGTCATGACGAAGACGGTTGCGGCGATGGGCGGTGGAGAGATTGGACGAGTCCTCTCTGAAGCGGAGGCGGTGGGTGGTGACGTAGGCGTCGATGTCTGCGCGACGCCACGCGAGCAGGGGGCGATGCAGGACGAGGCCGTTGGACAGGTGGTGCTCAGGTTTCATGCCGGCGATGCCGGGGAGGCCTGTGCCGCGGCAGGCGTTGGCGAGGACGGTTTCAGCTTGATCCTCGGCATGATGAGCGAGGAAAACATGGGGTGTGCTATGCTTTTCGGAGGTTTGTTTGAAAAAGGTGTGACGGGCCTGACGCGCAGCGGTTTCAAGGGAGAGACGCCCGGCTTTCGCGATCGCGGCAACGTCGATTTTGGTTATCTCTGCGGGGAGACCGTGCTTTTTGGCAAGGCGGCGGATAAAGGCGGCGTCTTGATCGGACTCTTTGCCTCGGAGGGAGTGATTCAGGTGGCAAAGGATGAGGTTGTGGTGACCTTCAGAGAGCAGCCAATGGAGCAAGGCGATGGAATCACGTCCGCCGGAGATGCCAACGAGGAGCTTCAAGTTTTTGGTTTCAAGATTCAAGCGGTGAACGGCGGGGCCAGGGAATTGCTCGATCGGGGTTTTAAGGTGCGGAGAGGAGATTGATCTCGGGGGCGGTCGTGGTCTGCATCTTGGTGAAAATCCAAGGGGAGGCGGGGGCTTTGGTGCCGATGGTGTGGACGGTAGTGCTGCCTTTCGGTCCGCTGAGAGGTATCTGCACGTTGGCGGTGCCGTTGCCGTTGGTCCAGTTCACACTGCCGGAGAAAAGGTAGCCTAGAGTGATGGGCTCGCCCAGCTGGGAACGCATTTCCGGTGAGGCCTGGGCAGCCTGAAGGGTGCGTTGAAACGGCTCTGTACTGCGAGCACCCGCGAAGATAAAATAAAAGATGCCACCGATGAGGGCGACGACCATGAAGGCGAGGGTGGCGCAACCGCCGCAGCCGAACAGCAGTCCTTTGCGGATGGAGGCGTTGCGTTCCCGACGCGCCTGATCGGGATCGCCAAAGGGATTTTCGGGGGAGTAGAGCGGGGGCGGGTTCATGGGAGATTCGGTTTGCGCTTGCGGAGTCCCATGCCCTTGGCGGGGTCAACCGATGCGCTCGGCGCCGTAATGACGGCGCAGGGCTTCAGGTAGTAGAATGGTGCCATCCGCCTGCTGATGCGTCTCTACGAGTGCAACGAAAAGACGAGCGAGGGCGGTGCCGGAGCCATTTAGGGTGTGGGCAAAGCGGTTTTTGCCGTCGGCGTCTTTGAAACGGAGGTTCATGCGGCGGGCTTGGTAGTCACCAAAGGTGGAGCAGGAAGACACTTCGAGGTAGGCTTTTTGGCCCGGCGCCCAGACTTCGATGTCGTAGGTCTTGGCGGAGCCGAAGCCAATATCGCCGGTGCAGAGTTCGATGACACGGTAGTGGAGGCCGAGGAGTTGGAGGACTTTTTCGGCGTGGCCAGTGAGCGTTTCCAAAGCGTCCATGGAGGTCTCAGGCGTGGTGATGTGCACGAGTTCGACTTTGTCAAACTGATGCATGCGGATGAGTCCGCGGGTGCCGAGGCCAGCGCTGCCTGCCTCCCGGCGGAAGCAGGGGGTGTAAGCGGCGTAGTGGATGGGAAGTTGGTCGTTTTTCAGGATTTCCTCACGGTGAAGATTGGTGACGGGTACTTCGGCGGTGGGAATGAGGTAGAGATCGTCCTCGGGGCTGTGATAAACTTGGTCGCCGAATTTTGGGAGTTGGCCGGTGCCGACGAGGCATTCGGGTTTCACGAGAAGGGGCGGACTGATCTCGGTATAACCATGCTGGGTGGTGTGGAGATCGAGCAAGAAGTTGATGAGGGCGCGCTCGAGTCGTGCGCCAGCCCCACGATAAACCACGAAGGCGCTGCCGGTGATTTTGGCACCCGCTTCAAAGTCGATCATGCCATGGGCTTGGCCAAGCGCGACATGGTCTTTCGGTTCGAAGTCGTAAGGTGGTGCGATTCCCCAGCGGCGGACTTCGGGGTTTTCTTCGGCGGTGCTGCCAACGGGGCAGGCTTCGTGCGGCAGATTTGGGAGGGCCAGAAGGAGGTCACGCTGTTGGGTGTCGGCGGCGTCGGCTTCCGTGCCGATTTGATCAATGCGCTCCCCGATGCCGCGCACTTCGGTTTCCTTGGCGGAGGTGTCCTCGCCGTTTTTGCGACCGAATCCGATTTCTTTGGAGAGGCGGTTGCGATCACTTTGCAGCTGCTGGCGCTCAGTCTCGGCGGCGCGGCGGGCAGTATCGAGGGCGAGGACTTGATCGACCAAAGCGGCAAGCGCGGGATCGCGGGTGGCGAGACGCTGTTTGACGAGGTCGGGATTTTCGCGCAAGAGGCGGATGTCGAGCATAGTCCGGGAAGCGTAGCGGGGGATGGGGGTTTGTCGAGAGAGAGATGGGGGGTGGTGATGAGTAATCAGTGGTCAGTGGTCAGTGGTCAGTGAGTTGTGAGTTGTGAGTTGTGAGTTGTGGGGTTGAGTGAGGGGTGATTTATCTGGATTCGAATGCGACGACTCAACCTGCCCCGGAGGTGGTGGAGGCGATGCTGCCGTTTTTGAGGGAGCATTGGGTGAATCCGTCATCGGGTTACCAAGGGGCGCGGGCCGTGAGGAAGGCGCTGGAAACTGCTCGGGAAACGGTGGCGCAGTGGCTTGGGGCGGATGGAGATGAAGTGATTTTTACCAGCTGCGGCACGGAGTCGATCAATGCCGTGCATGACTCTGTGCAGTCGCTCTGGCCGGAGCGGCGGCGCTTAATCGTGGGGGCTACGGAACATGCGGCCGTGCTGGAGTCTGGGGAGCGGTGGGCTAGGAACGGCGGTGAAATGGTGGTTTTGTCTGTGGATCGGAATGGTGTGGTGGATCTGGAGGTGTTGAAGGACCTGCTGCGTGAGCCGACGGCGCTGGTCTCGGTGATGTGGGCGAACAATGAGACGGGGGTGATCGCGCCGATGCGTGAGATCGTGGATTTGGCGCATGCCGCAGGAGCCTTGGTGCATACAGATGCGGTTCAGGCGGTGGGTAAGGCGGAGGTGAATGTGCAGGATGTGCTGGTGGATTTTCTGAGCTTGAGCGGGCACAAGGTTCATGCGGCGAAAGGCGTGGGGGCGTTGTTTGTGAGCCGACGGGCGAGATTTCAGCCCCTACTGGTGGGGGGAGGGCAGGAGACTGGGAGGCGCAGCGGTACCGAGAATGTGGCCGGTCTTGTGGGGCTGGGGGTGGCGGCGCGGTTGATGCAAGACGCGAGCGCAGCGCAGGTGCGCGAACTGCGGGATCGGTTTGAAGCGTTGGTCTGTGATCAACTGCCTCAAACCGCTGTCAATGGTGCGGCGGTGGCGCGGCTGGGAAGCACGTCCAGCATGACTTTTTCAGGGGTGGATGCGGCGGGTTTATTGATCCTTTTGGATAAGGCGGGTGTGGCTTGTTCGGCAGGTTCGGCCTGTCATGCAGCGGCTTTGCATCCTTCTCATGTGCTGGAGGCGATGGGGCTGGACGCCGCCTATGCTGGAAGCACCCTGAGATTTTCATTCAGCCGCTACAACACGATGGATGAGGTGGCACTAGCGGCTGCTGCGGTGGTGAAAGCGGTGCAGAAAATGAAGGTGCTGCAAGGGGATGGTTGGGTGACTCTGCCGGTGGGAGAACGTGTTTGACGGGTGGATGACCAATTGATGCAAGCTACCTCTTCACACTCCTCCACGGAAACGCCTGCAAACGCTGCATGGCCCAGTTTTGCCGAAGAATCCCGCACGACGCTGAAGCTGGCAGTTCCGCTGATCTCTGGTCAGCTCACTCAAATGCTGATGGGGGTGACGGACACGGTGATGATCGGTGCCATTGGGGTGGTGCCGCTGGGAGCGTCTACCTTTGCCAATACGCTGCTGGCAGTGCCCTTGGTGGCGGGCATCGGGATGATGAGTTCGGTGTCGGTCAGGGTCTCGCAAGGGCATGGCGCGGGTGACAAGGCGCAGGTGGGTTCCGCGTTGCGTCATGGCACCTGGTTGGCCCTAGTTTGGGGCATCGTGGTGGTCGCTGTGGTGGCGGTTTTGATGCGCTATCTGAATCTCTTCAAGCAGCCCCCTGAAGTCGTGGCAAGGTCTCCGATCTATCTGATGACGTGCGCGATTTCGATGGTGCCGGTGATGTTGACCATGGCCTGGAAAAATCATGCGGATGCATTGAGCCGACCGTGGATACCGTTTTGGATTGGGCTGGGGGGGATCGGTCTGAACATTCTTTTGAATTGGCTCTGGATCCATGGGCGGTGGGGTTTTCCTGCGATGGGGTTGGAGGGAGCGGGCTATGCCACGCTGGTGGCGCGACTCATCGCGACGGCGGCACTTTTTTTCTGGCTGAATCAGTCCTCTTGGCTAAGACCGTGGCTGCCGAGTCGCTGGCTGGAGCGGTGTGATTGGGGGAATTTCTCAGCGCTGCTGAAGATCGGGATTCCAGCGTGTCTGCAATTGCTGGCGGAGGTGACGGCATTTGTGATGGCGTCCTTGATGATAGGCACGCTGGGGGTGGTGCCGTTGGCGGCGCATCAAGTCGCCATCACCTGCGTGGCCACCGCTTTCATGGTGCCGCTGGGAATGGCAATGGCGACGACCGTGCGAGTCGGGGAGATTCTGGGAGCCAATGAGA
>JBIIUD010000764.1:0-5769 GCA_044340175.1 Verrucomicrobiaceae bacterium | reverse complement strand
AGGTTCAGGATCACCCCATTGGCGTAGGCGGTGCCGACGTAGCTATTGGCGTTGTTCAATGTAATGACTGCCCCACCATTCGTGCCACCGGAGGTGAAGACCGGGTTGGTGGTGCCGGTGATATCGGAGTGGATGGTCAAACCAGACGCGGAACCGCTATGGATGAAGAGTTCCGAACCGCTGGAGGTGATGCGGCCACGGGTCGCCGCCGAGGTGGCCGCACCGATGGTGCGGGCGAAGGCTTCTGTGCCGAAGAGCAAACCGCCGCTTGTTACAGTGAGGGTGTCAACACTGGGACCCGCAAAGGTCATGTTACGCGCCGCAGTGAAGCCGTTCCAAGTCAACGAGTTGACCGTGGAGCCGCCATTGGGGACGATTTGGTCAGCATTGCCAAGACGTAGGTTGCTCGTGCTGGTTGAGGCCAGGAAGGTGGCGGTCTGCTCGAGATTGGTGATCGGACGGACACCAGCGACCGGGTCATAGCGGGCAAACTCAAGGTTCGCTCCGGACGTACCGTTGTTGGAGTTCACCGTGGCCCAGCCGCCGAGGATGCCGTTGGTGTTGGTGGTGAGACCAGCTGCGGTGGCCGTGATGTTGGCACCGGCACCGATGATGCCTGCACCGCTGGCGAAGTTGAGGGTAGCGCCCGTGCTGCGGGTAAAGGTGCCGCCAAGGTTCAGGGTAGCCGAGCCGAAGCCGCCGTTACCGGGGTTCACACGAAGGGTGGCGGTGCCACCAGTGACGCTGAGGTCGCCCAGGGTGATGCTATCGGTCATGGCACCACGGCTGATGAATTCAAAGGCACCGCCGTCGAGGTTGAGGGCCACGGTGCTGGCGATGCGGTTGTTCAGTTCCTGGATGCCAGAATCATCCCAGCGCAGGAGAGCGTTGCGGATGCTGATGGTGTCCCCTGCCCCCATGCCGGAGAAGGTGCCTTGATCAATGAGGGAAGTGATCCCACTCATAAGTGTGGCATTGCCAGTGAACTGGTTGTTATCACGCAGGCTGAGCAGCACGTTGGCACCACCGGTCCTAACGAAGTTCAAGTTGCCATTGATTTGGCCGGCGAAGTCGCGAGCAGTGCCAATGGTGGTGGTGTAGGTGGCAAGGGTGCCGCTGGTGTTGGTGATGATACCACCAGAGCCGACGAGCGAACCACGGCTGAGGAGGTCACCGGTGACTTGGGATTTCCCGTTCAGGTCGAGGGTCGAACCGGAGTTAGAAACAAGGGCATTACCGACCTGAGCCGACGCCGTGGCGTTAATCGCTGGGCCGGTGGAGAACTGGTAGAAGAGCGCGTTTTGGGGCGAGGAAGCACCCAGTTGAACGGTGCCAAGGTTCAGCGTGGTGGTGCCGATGTAACTGTTTCCGATGGCGGAGTTTAGCACGAGAGTCCCCTCACCCGACTTGGTCAGGCCGCCTTGTGTAGGAGCGAAAGCTCCGCTAAGGGCAGCGTTGACAGTGAGGGTTGTGCCGGCTCCGGCAGTATGAATGATCATTTCCCGGTTGCTCGGAGTTCGAAGGGTTCCCTGGCTTATGCCGGAGCCAGCGGTTGAGATCGTGGCCGTGGCGGTTGCCAGCAAGCCGCCGCTGTCGAGATCCAGATTGCGGAAGGCGTTGATGACCAAGCTGCCTCCCGTGTTGATGGTGAGGGAGTTGACTTGGGTATTGGTCATGCTAGTGACCGAAGCACCAAGGGTGACGTTGGCGTTGTTGACGCGGGCGTTGCTGTTCGCCACGACCGTGCCGGCGGCAACAGGCGTGCTGTATTCGGCAGTAGCAAGCGGGCGGATCCCAATAGCTCCGCCAGCGGCGTCAACAACGCCGAAGCTCGTGCCTGAACCGGTCGCACTGGGATCCACGATGATGGATGGCATAATGGCGCGGTTGGTTGTTCCATTGGCACCCGTTTGACCGACGATCAGGTTGTTGGTTCCAGGGAGACTGCCAAGGATGACATTGGTGGTTCCCGCAGCCTGAGTGGTGCCCAAGCTCGCACCGCGAATCAGAGTCGTGGCGTTATTGGTCCGGACTAAACTGCCTCCCGAAGCTGTCACGGTGATAGCAGTTCCTGCCGCCGAAGCATTTTGGGAGATCGTGATCGAAGAAGCGCTGTTCACACTGACGATGACAGAACCGGCGGGAATATTGGTCCCTGAGATGGCCATCCCAGGGAGCATGCCCGCAGTGGTGCTCAGTCCCGTGATTGTGGGGCTGTTTGCGGTGGTGACACTTCCGGATGCCGCAATCGCTGTGGCATTGGCAGTCGAGAGAGTGACATTGGCTCCGGAGTTGTTGAGCGTGATCAAATTGAAGGCGTTGTTGAGGAGAATGCCGCCGACCTGTTCATTCATTGCATTGCTGGCGTTGCCGGTGATGACCAAACCGCCGCCCTGCTGGAAAAGAGCCCGGCTAGCTCCGCCGAGGCGATTGGTCAGCACGGCGGCGCTGTTGTTCAAAGTAAGGACGTTGCCCAAAGTCAGACCGGAGGCTATACCCGGGTTGATGGTGACATTACCACCACTGCCTGCGACGCCGGCGGCACCACTGATCACCACATTGCCCTGGGTAATCGTAAGGCCGTTCTGAGTATTCGCTCCCGTGAGGGTGAGGGTATTATTACCGACTTTTGTGAGGAGGAAGCCACCGTTGACGGCACCGTTGAGAGTGATGGCGCCGCCTGCGCTGCCGCCGCTGGTGGCGTTGATCCAGTTGGAACCGATGCTGGAAGCTGCGCCGAGGGTGAGGGTACCGGATAGAATGGAAGTTCCAGCCGCAGTGTTGATCAAACTTCCCAACGTATTGCGGGCAGCGGTGAAATTGGTGCGGCCCGCACCGAAAATCGCGAGTGGCTCAGCCGTGCCAATGCCGTTCAGATCAAGCACGGCACCGGAGGCGATGCCGGTGGTATTCGTTCCGACTGTCAGCGTGACCGCTCCGACTGCGGTAGCGGCCTGGGAAAGGGTGATGGCGGTTCCGCTGGTGATTGACGCGATCACGGTACCCGCAGGGATCGTTCCCCCGCTGATAGGCTGTCCCACGTAGAGTCCGGCGGTGGAAGCGAGTTCGGTCACAGCCGTTCCTACAGCGGTGGTCCCCGACACCGTTGTGGTTGCGACTGCACTGCTGCCGAGCGCGTTGGCATCGCCGAGTTTAAGAATACCGCCGGTGTTCACCGAGATTCCACCCAGGAGTGTGGTATTGTTGGCCGTGTTGAGATTCAAGGTTCCGGTGCCGGTCTTGATGAGGTTGGCTCCCGCCACAGAGTTAATCACGCCCAGAGTCAAGTCGCCATTGCCGCCCACCGAGGAGCTTGAGCCAAGAGTAAGGCTTCCCGCCAAGCTGGCGGCAGTGCTGCTACTGTTCCAGAGAGCGGCATTAAAGTTGTAGGCGGCGGCGGTGTTGGCCCCCATCGGCGCGGCCCCGAAGCCGTTGATGGTGACATTGCCCAGCACATTGGTTTGTCCGTTAAGGTCGAGCGTGGCACTAGAGGAGGCGACCAAATTGGTGATGGTCCCCGGGGCAGTCGCATTCTGTGAAATCGTAATCGCTGTCGCGCTGTCCACACTGACGATGTAAGAGCCGGTGGGAATGCCCGTGCCGGTGATGGCCATGCCTTTCTGCATACTTGCAGTGGAGGTGATATCGGTGATTGCCGCAGATCCTGCGGTGGTCGTGGCGGCAGCTTGAGCGGCCAGGGTGGTGTTTGATACAGTGGTCACTCCTGTCGGAAGAGCCCCCGCATTGTTGAGCGCTACCGTGCCGCCTTGAATGGCAAGGTCGCCGGTGAAGGTGGCGGTGTTGTTGCCGCCGAGCACCAACGTCCCCTGGCCTGTCTTGATCAGAGCATTGCTGGTGCCGACGCCACTGGTCAGTCCGGTGCCGCTTTGGGTGACGGCACCAAGGAGCTGGAGCGTTCCTGCGGAAGCAGTGGCAGTGTTGCCGGTGTTGATGATCGCTCCGGTTCCGATGGTGGACGCGCCGCCCGCACCGAACCAGCCTGTGCCGAAGCTGCCATTGCTGCCGTTGACGATGTTCAACTGGGTGTTATTACCAAGGATAAGGGTTTTGGATGGATCGATGACGGCACCAAACTGGGCACCGAAAGTGTCGATCGTGGCGGAGCCTGTGGGCAGAGAATAGTTGTTGTTGATGATGGCCGCGCCGTTGAAGCCATTGGCGGCGGTGGGCAGGTTGGTGGTACCGACCAAGTTCGTCGCTGCGATGGCCTGGAAGCTGCCACCGGTATCCGCACCGGAATAGAGCAGGCGATAGCCGCCACCAGTGCCAGCATTGGTGAACTTGTAAACGATCGAGTGGTAGCCAGCCGTCAAGGGCACTGAGACGGCGGCGGAGTCGGCGAAGGCGCCGTTGAAAGAGGTGCTGACTGCGTTGCCATTGATGTAGAGCGTCATGCCATCATCCTGACCAGAGCGGAAGGTGTAAGTGCCAGCGGTGGTGATGTTGATCTGGCCGGAGAAGGCTGCAGTGGTGTTGGCTGCCGTACCAGTGATGGTGGAAGGGCGATTGCCGTAGGAGCCATCGGCCAGACCCGTGGTGAGGAAATTGGAGCCTGTGAAGCCAATCCCCGCCACCTGCGGGACGACCACGCCGGTTGGGGCGCTGGAGACGGTGGCAAAGGAGCCGTTCAATCCACCAGGGCTCAGGTTGAAGCTCGCCAAGTCAGTGGCATTAAACGAGCGATTCTGCACACCGAGCGGGTAGGAACCGCTGAGGGTGACGTCCCCTGCCAGAGTGGTGGTCTGGCCGATGGTGACGAGGTCAGGGAAGACGAGCTCGCCCTGGCCGACATTGATGGGCTGGAAGCCAGCGGTGAAACCGAACACTACGACCCTGGCCCCGGCGTTCACATTGATTTGCGGAACACCCGAACCACTGGAGGTGATGTTAAGCAGGCGGAGATTGTAGCCGTTTTGGCTGCTGACGTTGAGGATCTGGCCGCCATTGAGAGTGAGTCCGCCGACTTCGATGGTGTTGGCGGTGTTGGCCCCATTGTTGCCGACATGGAGGTTGGCGGCGATCGCCGCTGGATTGACGACGATGTTGTTGGCGTAGCTGATCAGACCGAGGGAGCCTGTGCCGCTGTTAAGCAGCGAAAGCATACCGCCATTGCCGATTGTAGCCGTGGTGCCGGTGAAGACAGGAGCGGTGGAGCCCGCGTTGAGACCCGCAAGGGCCAAGGTGCCGGCGTTGACCGTGACACCGCCAGTGAAGGTGTTGTTGTTGCCAAGAAGGAGGGTTCCGAGGCCTTCTTTGGTGATGCCGAAAGTTAAGCCCCCGTCGTCAATCAGACCATTCAGGGTGAGGACCGCCTGCGGGGCGTCCACGGTGAAGGTCGTGTTTCCAGTGAGTGTGGTGGCACCATTGAGAGTCAGGTTGCCGGTTCCCCTGAAGCCGAGTGTGCTGCCGAGGCTGTAATCATTGTTCAGCGTGCGAGCCGTGGCATCCGCCGTGAGGAATGTGCCGGTGGCCAAAGTGAGGGTGCCGGTGCCGACGGGGCCGTTGGTGAAACCAGTGATCACGCCGAGAGCGTCGCGGGTACCCGTCGAGTTACCGGCAATCGCCAGGCCACCTGCAGTGACATTCACGCCACCGGTGAAGAGGCTGGCACCGGAGAGTTGAAGCAAGCCATTGCCGGACTTGATGAGGCCTGCACCCGAGACTGCGGAGTCGCCGATGGGAGCGCTGATGGCTAGGGTCGGGGTGACATTGGCGACGGTGCTGTTGCCATTCACCGTGACGGGCGCG
>JBIIUD010000197.1:0-5770 GCA_044340175.1 Verrucomicrobiaceae bacterium | reverse complement strand
GACAATGGATGCGCTCGATGTGATCGCCCTTTACCTTTCTGTCAGGGTGACCGGGGGAGAACTGGCTCTATCTGAATGCGGCAGCGTCACGGGCTCGATGAGAATCAGGCGGCGCGATTTCAAGCGATGAGATCTTTGATGACGGCACCGCCGATTTGGGAGAGTTGCTTGAATCGGCCGCCGTGATAGAAGGTAAGTTTGTTGTCATCGAGGCCGAGCAGTCGCAGCAGGGTGACGTGGAAATCCCGCACGTGAGCGCGGCCTTCCACCGCCTCCATGCCGAGGTCGTCGGTCGCGCCGATGGTGTGGCCCGCGTTGCAACCTCCGCCCGCCATCCAGAGGGTCATGGCATTCGGATTGTGGTCGCGTCCGTAGGCGGTGCCGCCGCGCACGCCGTTGTCAGGAGTGCGACCAAACTCGCCGCACCAGACGATGAGAGTGCTTTCCAACAATCCGCGCTGCTTCAGATCGGTGATGAGCGCGGCGATGGGTTGGTCCACCCCACGCACGAGGTTGCCATGGGCGCGCTCGATGTAGTCGTGGCTGTCCCAGGAGCCGTTGTAGAGCTGGACAAAACGCACGCCTTTTTCGACTAGCTTGCGTGCTAGCAGGCACTTGCGACCAAAGGCATCGGTGGCGTCTTGGCCGATGCCGTAGAGCGCTTTGGTTTTCTCGTCTTCCTTTGCAAGATCGAGCACCTCGGGCACCTGCATCTGCATGCGGAAGGCGAGTTCGTAGCTGTCCATGCGGGCGGCGAGTTCCGCATGGTCGGGATGTTCGGCGGCGTGCGCGGTGTTGAGTTGAGCGATGAGGTCGAGGTTCTTGCGCTGATGCTCAGGCGTGATGCCGGTGGCTGGGGTGAGATCAAGAATGGGCGAGCCTTTGGCGCGCAGCGGGGTGCCCTGGAAATGCGCGGGCAGGTAGCCGTTGCTCCAGTTGGCTGCGCCACCCTGCGGGTAGCTGACCTCCGGCAGCACGATGAAACCGGGCAGATCCTGGTTCATGGAACCGAGCCCGTAGTTCACCCAGGCACCGATGCCGGGATCGCCACCGAAGCGATTGCCGCAGTTCATTTGATACATCGCCGTTGGATGATTGACGCTGTCCACCGTGCAGCCGCGGAAGAAGCAGAGGTCATCGGCGACCTTCGCGAGGTGGGTCCAGTTTTCCGCCATGTCGGCACCACTTTGGCCTGCCTTGATGAACTGAAACGGACTGCGCACGTAGTAGCGTTTGCCGCTTTCCATGGCGGACTTCTGCTTGCCCTCGCGCACGAACTCCTTGAGGTGCATTTTCTCCAGCAGCGGCTTGGGATCAAAGGTGTCGATGTGCGAGGGACCGCCCTCCATCATGAGGAAGATCACGTTCTTCGCTTTCGCCGCGGGCACATGCGGTTGCTTCGGCGCCAGCGGATTCGCTTTGTCGGCAGCGTAAAGAGAGGTCAAAGCCACGCTGCCGAGTGAGGCACCGAGGCCATAGACGAACTCGCGTCGGGTCGGCGCATGCAAGGCACGGGAGCCAGCGCAGGGGAAGAAAGGGCGGTTCATAGTGGGAATGAAGAATTTAGAATGACGAATGGAGAGTTAATGCAGGCGGCTGAGCGAGAAAGAGGCCGCGTTCTGACGAACGCACCTATGGGGTGTCAGCCACCAAGGTCGACAAAGGCGCGGTGTAATACATTGTTTTACCATGATCAAAACCATCACCAAAATCGGCAATTCTCGGGGCATCATCTTTGACGCGGCGCTGCTGGAACTGGCGCATCTCAAGGAAGGTGATGAGGTGAACGTGGAAGTCCACAGCGGCGGAACGATCACCATCGCGCCGGTCTCACGTTCAGTGATTGAGCCGGAAGCGGCGGCCTGCACGGCACGACGATTGATTGGCAAAAACAGCGAACTCTTCCGCCGCCTGTCATGAGCGAGCTGCGACATCCAACCGTAGATGCGGTGCTGGCCATTCATGCAGAAGTTCTGGCCGCTCATGGGGGCAGTCCTGGATTGAGGTCGCGTGAGTTGTTGGAGTCCGCAGTGGCTGCGCCTCAGGCGACGAAGATGGGACAGCCGCTGATCACGGAGCCATTTGAGACCGCCGCCGCTTATCTTTTTTATCTTTGTAGCAATCAACCCTTTGTGGACGGCAACAAGCGCGTGGCTTTGGCGACCTGTCTGGTGTTTCTCAGCGAGAACGGACTTCTCGCCAATCAAGAGCTCGACCCCGATGACTGGGAAAACCCCACGCTCGCCGTCGCTGCAGGTGTGCTGGCGCGTCAGGAGCTCACGGAAAGGCTGCGGGCGCTGGTGAGCTGAGAGGGTTGGCGGCTGGGCTATCAGGCTTGTGCATGGCTTGGTCGAATGATAGATTTCGATCATGACAGCGACACTCACCTTGGACGAAGACGGGCGGCTGACTTTGCCAGATCCAATCAAACGTGTTTTTGGCATCAAGCCCGGCGTGCCACTGCGTGCGGAGGTCGGTGAAGGGCGGATGGAGATCGAACTTGAATCAGCGCCCCCCTTGGTCACGACTTTCCGCAAAGACGGCCTTCCTGACATACCTGACGAATTGATTTCTGGAAGCCCAACCAAGATTGTCGAAGCTATCAGGCTGGGCCGTGAGGACCGAGTGACCAAGTTGATCAGACCATGATCCGGCTTCTTGACTCGTCGGTTCTGATCGCTGCATTGCTTCCCAAAGAGCACTACCATCATGAATGCGTCAGCGAACTGTTGAGGCCGCAGGCTCATCTTTACACGCATGCTTTGAACGAAGTGTTCTTGACGCTCACCGGTGGACGACTGGGCTATCAGATAGCTGCCAACGAAGTCACCAAGATGATCAGGCGACACATTCTCCCTCGGGTGTCCGTCGTTACTTTGAGCGGAGACGAGATCATGGATGCGCAAGAGGATGCCGAGCGCTGCGGAGTGCGTGGTGGTGCGATCTATGACTTCAAGCACTTCACCGCCGCCAAAAAAATCCGTGCCGATGCAATCGTGACTCTTAACCGCACGGATTTTGAGTCCATCTCGCGCCATGGTGGACCGGAGGCCTTGCTTCCAAGATGACTGAAACATTGGCTCAATACACATAAGCAAACTCGTTGGTGTTGAGCAGGGCGAGGCAGACATCGGCCAGGGCGCGGGTGCGAGGGTCGCAGTCGGCGGGCTGGAGGTCGGGGACGAACTCGGCATTGGCGTGTAGCGTTTCGTTGAAGCTGAATTTCTCCCCGGTGTTTTCTTCGACGGCTTCGCGGCGAATGGCGAGCGGGGGCTTCTCCGACACGAACGTGGCCTTGGCCTGCACGGTCTGCATTTCGTGCCAGTGCGCGAGGCAAGTGCGGACTTCTTGAGCCTTCGCTCGGCGGCCATAGACAAGCTGGAAGCAGCGATGGATCGCTTCTTCATCGGTGGGCGATTCCTTCAGCACACGAGCGGCGAGGGCGAGCGCGCGGGCGGCGCTGGCCTTGCTGTTGAACAGCGCGAAGACCTGCGGCGTGACGGTGCTGGCCTCGCGCTGCTCGCAGGAGAAGTCGGGTGCGGGTGCGTTGAAGACCTCCATGGCGGGATCGCTGAGGCCGCGCAGTTTGAGCGCGTAGAGCGAGCGGCGGTGGCGCTGCTCGGGCCGGGGATTCGGCACCCAGGCGGAGGCGAAGGTGCCCATCACTTGGCGTGGTTGCAGTGCGGCTTCGAGATTGATTTCAGGGCGATTCGGAATGCCACCGAGCGTGGGTTTCAGCTCGCCTGAGGCAGCGAGCATGGCATCGCGCAGCTCCTCGGCACTCAGGCGGCGTGGCTTGAACACGGCGTAGGCTTTTTCGAGGTCTTCACGGCTCAACGCTGAAGCGGGAACCGCAAACTGTGCACTCCGCCGATAGGCCGCACTGGTCATGATGAGCCGGTGCATTTCTTTGAAGGACCAGCCTTTTTCCACCAGAGTCGCAGCGAGAAAATCGAGCAGTTCCGGATGCGTGGGCGGTTTGCCAGTACTGCCGAAGTTGTTCGGGTTGCCTGCGATCGGCTGGCCGAAGTGCCAGAGCCAGAGGCGGTTTGCGATGGTGCGCGTGGTGAGCGGATTGCCTGCGTTGGCGACCCAATCGGCGAAGGCTTTGCGGCGGCCTTCGATGCCTTCGGCGATTTCAGATTCGAGATTTGAAATTGGAGACAGTGCGGACAACACGCCAGGCTCGACCTTCGGACCAGCCGAAAACGGATCGCCACCGATGAGGATGCAGCCTTCTTCTAGCTCGCCATCGGTCAGGCGATTTTGCGGCATGCGCAGTGGGGCATTGACGGTTTTGAACTCGCGCGTGCGGCCATTGTAAACGGCGAGGGCGAAGGGCTCATAACGATCCAGTTCCCACTGCAAGCGCTCCAGCCCTTTGCGCGCCACGCGCTCCATGCCGAACTGCTCGGGTGTGAAGCCGACGAGCTTGGGAGGGAACTCGCTCTCAGGCACGCCGGCTTTGGTTAGCGCCTGACGCGCGCTGCCAAAGGTGTCCCACTCCGCCGAGCGTTTGCCGCTCTTGGCCTGCTTCATCGCGCTGGGCTGACTGGCGGCGGCGACGGCGGCGTTCCAATGCGCCGGGTCTTTGCCGTTGTCTGCGAACCACTGCTGTGCCTTTTTCAAGAGCACCTCGTTGAGCTGTTTCAGTGTGGTCAGATGCTCGGCGCGGGTTTTTTCCAAATAGGCGCGCTCCTCGAAGCCGCGTGTGTTTTCTACCTGCAAAAAGGGCATGGCGCGCTCAGCGAGCTGGGTGGTTGAAAACACGGCCTGGATGGCGTAGTAGTCGCGCGTCGGCACAGGATCGAACTTGTGATCGTGGCAGCGCGCGCATTGCAGCGAGTGCGCCAGAAAAGTTTCGCCCACAGCATTCGTCACGTCATCGAGAAAACGTTGGCGGGCGACCTTGGCCACCTCCATGCCGGTGAGCTCCCAGGGACCCATGCGCAGGAAACCGGTGGCGACAATTTTTTCAGGGTCGTTCGGATCGAGCTCATCGCCAGCGATCTGCTCGCGGATGAACTGATCGTAGGGCTTGTCGCTGTTGAAGGCGCGCACGACGTAGTCACGGTAGCGCCAGGCATTGCCGCGCTCGTAGTCGTTGGCGAAACCGCTGCTGTCGGCGTAGCGCGTCACGTCCAGCCAATGCTGCGCCATGCGCTCACCGTAATGCGGAGAGTCGAGTAGGCGGTCGATGAGGCGCAGCCAAGCCGAGGACTTGTCCGACGCGACCGACCAATCGGCCTCAAACGCGACCACCGTCTCCGGCGTCGGCGGCAGGCCGGTGAGGTCAAAGGTAGCGCGGCGGATCAACGTGCGTGCGTCCGCTTCCGGCGCGGGCCGCACGGCCTCCGGCATGTGCAGCGCCAGCAGCGCGTCCACCGGATGTTCGGATTTTGGGCTTCGGATTTCAAGCTTCTTCACCGGTTGGTAGCCCCACAGCGATTCGGGCTTGTACTTGCGGTTCGTCCACTCAGCGGAAAGGCCGCCACTGGTCTTCACGGGGGCGCCGTCCTCAGCCGCCCATTTCTCAGCGTGCGCCTTCGCAATCTCCGCCACGCGCTTCTCATCGGGCCAGGGCGCTCCGCCAGCAATCCAGTCCTTGATCCATCCGATCTGCTCCGCGTAAAGCTTGTCCGGCTCCTTCGGCGGCATCGCTTCCCAGTCGTCATGCTGGCGGGTCACGGAGAGGTAAAGTGGACTTTTCTCCGGTTGGCCGGGAATGATGGCGGGTTCGCCGCTTTCACCGCCCTTCAGCGCCGTGGCC
>JBIIUD010000196.1:0-5773 GCA_044340175.1 Verrucomicrobiaceae bacterium | reverse complement strand
AACCAAGCTGAAGAACGGCCGCGAGTTTGCCTCCATGAAGATGGATCTCAACGGCCAGGAGGTCGCCGGTCTCGCCGATGGCATCCGCTGTGACCAAGATGGCAACATCTGGTCCAGCGCAGGATGGGTGGGCGAAGGCTACGACGGCGTCCACATTTTCTCTCCTGAAGGCAAACGCATTGGCCAGATCCTGCTACCTGAAATCTGCGCCAACGTCTGCTTCGGCGGACCCCGCCGCAATCGCCTCTTCATGGCCGCCAGCCGCAGCCTCTATGCCGTGCATACCGAGGCCATCGGTGCGCACTGGTGCTGAAAAAATAAAAATGAACCCTTTGTTACATCGACTTATGAAACACATCCTTCTCACCCTACTAACCGTCAGCCTCATCTCCGCTCAGGCTGAAGTCAGCAAAGACAACTTTGGAACTACTCGCGATGGCGAATCCGTCGAGCGTTACACCTTGAAGAACAAGCATGGCCTTGTCGCCAAGGTCATCACCCTGGGCGGCATCATCACCGAACTTCATGTGCTGGACAGAGCGGGTAAGCTTGGCGACATCGCGCTCGGATTCGACACGGTGGCCGAATACGAAGAGCACAACGGCGGCGTGTTTTTCGGCTGTATCACCGGGCGCGTGGCCAATCGCATCGCAGGCGGCAAATTCGACCTCGATGGCAAGTCTTACACGCTGGACCTGCATCCGAAGACTAGCTTCCACCTGCACGGTGGCTTGAAGGGTTTTAGCAAGGTTATCTGGAAAGCGCAGATCGTCACCGACCCACGCGGACCCGCTTTGCGCCTAACCTACCTCAGCAAGGATGGCGACCAGGGATTCCCCGGCAATCTCAACACCAGCGTCATCTATGTGCTCACCGAGGAGGATGAGCTCGTCATCGAGTATCAGGCCATGACTGACAAAGCCACGCCCATCAACCTCACCAATCACACCTACTTCAATCTCGCTGGAGCAGGCAGCGGCACCGTGCTCGACCATCGGCTCACCTTGCAGTCACAGCGTTATCTTGAAACCGATGCTGACCTTTTGCCCACGGGAAAGCAGCTGCCCGTGGCTGGCACGGCGTTTGATTTCACCAAGAGCGAGGTCATCGGCGGCCGCCTCGATCAAATCTCCATCGGCGGCTACGACCACGCCTATGTCCTCGCCGACAAGCCGCAGACCAAGCCCGCCCTTGCCGCCGAAGTCTATGAGCCCAAGAGCGGCCGTGTGATGCAAATCCTGACCGACCAGCCCGGCATCCAGCTCTACACCGCCACCTACACCACGCCGATCAAGGGCAAAAACGGCGCGGGGTATGACCGCTTCCATGGCCTCTGCCTGGAGACCCAGCATCATCCCGATTCCGTTCATCACGCCGAGTTCCCCACGACCATCCTTCGTCCCGGTGAGACTTATCGCACCGTCACGGTGCATCAGTTTAGCAAACGGTGATCATTGCAGACCGCTGACGTTAATGCTCCTGTGCGTCCTGAGTTCCTTCCTCCCTCCTCCATGAGCCAAAAATCTACCCCTGAGCCTGATTCCTCAGCGTTCCATTCCCAGTATCCCTCCATTGAACACCTGCGCGAGCGTGCGCGGCGGCGGGTGCCTCGCTTTGCTTTTGAGTATCTGGAGGGCGGTTGCTTCTCAGAGGTGAATCTCCGCCGCAACACCGAGGAAATCCGCGAGCTGCGCCTGCACCCGTGGTATCTCCGCGACTACGCAGGCGCTGATTTGCGGACCGAACTTTTTGGGCACACCTATGAGGCTCCATTTGGCGTTGCCCCCATCGGCCTGCAGGGACTCGTTTGGCCGCGTTCCACGGAGATTCTCGCCAAGGCAACAAGCCAGCATCAGGTGCCCTTCATCCTCAGCACCGTGGCGACCGCCAGCATCGAGACTGTGGCCGAGATCACGGGTGGCAAGGCCTGGTTCCAGCTCTATCATCCGGCCGAGCCTGAGTTGCGCGACAAGCTCCTCGAACGTGCCCGCTCGGCGGGCTTTCCGGTGCTCGTGATCCTCGCGGACACGCCCACCTTTGCTTACCGGCCCAAAGAAATCCGCAACGGCCTCTCCATCCCGCCGCGCATGTCCTTGCGCAACATCCTTCAGATGATGATGCGTCCGGCCTGGTGCCTTGGTCAGCTCGCGGCGGGCGCACCGCAGTTCCAGACCATGAAGCCCTACATCCCGAAAGGACTGAACATGAAGCATCTGGGTCTTTTCATGAACAAAACCTTCTCCGGCCGCCTCAGCGCCGACAAAATCAAGGCCATCCGCGAGCGCTGGCCAGGCAAGCTGGTCGTCAAAGGCATCGTCACCCCCGAGGATGCAGAGCTGGCTCTCCAACTCGGTGCCGATGGCCTCATCGTCTCCAACCACGGCGGCCGCCAGCTCGACGCCGGGGACTCCACCATCCGCTCCCTCGCAGGCTTGCAGCGCGAGTTTGGCAGTCGCACCACCCTGATGCTCGACAGCGGGGTGCGCAGCGGCCCGGATGTGGCTTGCGCCCTCGCCTCAGGGGCCAAGTTTGTCTTCATGGGCCGCAGCTTCATGTATGGCGTGGGCGCCCTGGGACCCCGGGGCGGTGATCACACCTTGATCATGCTCAAGCGCCAGCTTCGTCAGGTCATGGAGCAGATCGGCTGCGAGCGCGTGGCTGACCTGCCCAAGCATCTGCTGCCTCTCCGCGAGTGACCAACGATGCCCACCGCGCCTGACTTCCAAACCAACCCAACTCGGTGGCTCGCCGTTCGTCTGCGTTGTTCCGCGACTCGATAAGCGGCGCGCGCGGGCCCGGGTGCCGGTGCGCTTGGCGATGCGAGCAATGCGGAGCCGGGTGATGCGGAGGAGTTCGGCGGCTTTCTCGAGGCAGAGTCTTTTTTGCACACTCGTTGCAAGACGTGAACGCTGGCTTCCCGAGGATGCCGGTGTGCCCAGCCACTGTGGTGCAGCAGGCAAAGATCAAGCCCGCGCTGGAAGCGGTCATCAAACTCACCGAAAAGCCTGACTGAAACGGTTGCGGTTTTATCCAGCAGATTCAGGAAAGACACCGATTAGCGGTCCATCTGCGGTCTTCCTGAATCTGCGTCAACCACAAACAAAATGTGCTGGCTTCTTGGTGGCGAAAGAAACCGATGCACGATCCCGATAACCAAACGATCTACCCTGCATGAAACACGTCCGCCCATACCTCCTGATTCTCCTCGGCTGCACTCGCGCGATGGCCGCGCAGTGGTCGCTGGATTCACACCAAGATGAAACGCTCATCATCCACGGCGCAGCGCATGAAGCGCCGGGCGTGAACCGACAATCGCTCGTCCTCGACGGCTTATCGGTGATCGAGCTGAAGGACTCGGCGGCGCTGCCTAGTGGAGACGGCTTCACGTTCTCCGTGTGGTTCAATCCGTATGCAGTGAATGAAGGGCAGCAGGTGATCGCGGGGAAGAATCGTTACTCGCTCAATGAACGGCAGTGGACGCTTACGATAGAGCCGGATGGCAAATTGAAAGCCTATGTGCGGCAAGGCGGTTGGGCGACCATCACGAGCACGGAAGCGCTAAAAGCCGGTCACTGGCATCTGGCGACGCTGACCGTCAGCGACGGCAACGCGGCTCTGCATTTGAACGGGAAACCGGCCGGCGAAGTGAAACTGAAACAACCCATCGCAGCCACCGAGGCACCCATCACGCTCGGTGGCATCTGGGATGCGGAAAACGTGCGTCAGGCCTTTCACGGTGCGTTGGATGAGTTTTCCTTCCACCCGCGAGCGATGAGCGCGGGGGAGATCGCGGCGGGTTATATTCCTGTTTTAGCAACGCATGAAGTGCCGAAGCTCCCAGTCGCTGCTTGGCCACTATGGGATGAATCGCGCCCCCTCCCGAAAGCTGCAGAATTGCCGCAGGTGGCAGGTGCCGAGTTTCATGTCATCAAGAAACAGCGACCAGACATTGATGACTGCATGTTCACGCTCGGGGTCGGTCTCACGTGCCACAAGGACAAGCTCTATGCCTCCTATGGCTTCAATCTGGGGCCTGAAAACACGCCCAGTGAGGAAGCCCATGTGCGCGTCAGTAGTGATGGTGGCAGGACCTGGGACAAGCCCGTGATCATGGATGCAGGCGAAGGCGATCTCGCCGTTAGCCACGGCGTTTTCCTCTCCCACAACGACAGGCTTTGGGCCTTCATGGGGGCTTTTTATTCACATGAGAAACTCTACCATCGCGTGCATGCCCGCGCCTATGAGTTGAACGAAACCACGGGCGAATGGGAGTCGCGTGGTGCCATCGTGGACGGCGGATTCTGGCCCATGCAGGAGCCCCAGAAAATGCTGGATGGAAACTGGATCATGGCCGGGTTACGCATCGGCGGCTCGTTCGGTGAAGCGGGTAATCTGCCTGCGGTGGCGATCAGCAAGGGCGACGACTTCACGAAATGGGAGATGGTCGTGATTCCGGCTGCGCGGGGTGTGGCGCGGAATCTCTGGGGTGAATCCACGGTCATCGTCGAAGGCAAGCGTATCCTAAACATTTCGCGCTACGGTGCAAAAGCGCTCGCTCTGCTATCCGTGAGCGAAGACCAAGGACGCACCTGGACGCCCACGGCGCCATCGAATCTCCCGATGGCCACGAGCAAGCCCTATGCGGGCATCTTGAGCACCGGTCAGCGCTACCTCGTCTGCACCACCACGGCGGACACTGGCGGCAAGCGATCCCCTTTGACCATCGCCGTGAGCAAGCCGGGCCAGTCGGTCTTCAACAAAGTCTTCGTCATCCGCCGCTCCGTGTTCGAGGGCACGCCGGGAGTCTCTTCCCCGAACGCCGACTTTAGTTATCCTTACGCCGTCGAGCACGATGGCAAACTCTACATCGGCTACACGCACAAAAGCCATGCTGCCAACGAATTGGCGGTGATCCCACTCAGCGCACTTAGCCACTGATTTATCCGCCACCAGCGATCTTTTCAAAATCAGCGAAGCCTCCAGTTTCGCGAATGTTATTGCACCCGAAAGAACCCGAAAACCAGCTTCGTTTTATCACTGGTATGACCTCCTACCACAATCCACTTCCATGAATCAAATCGATCTCCAAAACCGCATCGCCATCGTCACCGGCGGTGCTCGGGGCATTGGCCGCGCCATTGCCGAACGCCTCCTCGCCTCGGGGGCACGCATCTCGCTTTGGGATGTGGATGCAGCGGCGCTCGCGCAGGCTTCGTCCGAGATCGGCACGCCGGACACCGTTCATACCGCGACCGTCGATCTCGCAGACCTCGCCTCCGTCCAGGCCGCCACCGCCGCCACCGTGACCGCGTTTGGAAAGATCGACATCCTTGTGAACAATGCCGGCATCACCGGTGGCAACGCGAAGACCTGGGAACTCGATCCAGCCGACTGGCAGCGCGTGATGGAAATCAATCTCAACGGACCCTTTTACTGCTGCCACAGCGTGGTGCCGCATCTCATCACCAACGGCTACGGCCGCATCGTGAACATCGCCTCCATCGCAGGCAAGGAAGGCAATCCCAATGCAGCCCACTACAGCGCTTCCAAGGCTGCTGTCATCGCCTTGACCAAGTCTCTTGGAAAGGAACTCGCCACGGCGAACATCACTGTCAATGCCGTCACACCCGCCGTCATCGCCACGGACATCCTCCAGCAGATGCAGCAGTCGCACATCGACTACATGCTCTCGAAGATCCCGATGGGACGCTTTGGCAAGAAGGAAGAAGCTGCGGCCCTTGTGGCTTGGCTTTGCTCAGAAGACTGCTCCTTC
>JBIIUD010000195.1:0-5780 GCA_044340175.1 Verrucomicrobiaceae bacterium | reverse complement strand
CGGTGCGCCCACCACGACTGGGCGGTAATGAACAGCGAGGTGTTTTCGCGACGCGCTCGCCTTTTCGTCCGAATCGACTTGGGCTGAGTGTGGTGAGATTGGAGCGTGTTGATCTGGAGGGAGAAGGCGCACCGCGCCTGTTTGTTTCCGGCGTCGACCTCGTTGACCATACCCCCATCATCGACATCAAACCCTATGTTCGATACGCAGATGCCATTGAAGAGGCTTTCAGTGGTTTTGCGGATGATCGACCGCGAACCCTACCCGTGCATTGGGCAATCTCTGAACCCCCGCCTGAGCCAGCACGGAGTATTATTGAGCAGTCGCTTTCCCTGCAACCTCAGCCAGCCTACCACGACGACTCAGCAAGGGAATACGTCACCGAAATCGCGCATTGGAAGGTTCGGTGGTCTGTCCTCGCTGATCACGCGCGCATCATTTCATGTGAGCCGATCGAATGAATGCTGAGTTCATGGGCGATTGAAAACGGTGGTTGCTCTGAAGTTGTCGATGACATCCACGCAAATGCGGTTTCTTTTGCCGGCATGCCGAACGTCTTCATCTTCATTGTGACAGCACTTCTTCTTTGTGGCACCACTGCTTCCGGTGCTCTGAAAATGTATGGCTCGTCGAAGTTTTCTTTCAGCAATGGGAACAGCCAAGTCACCTATGGCTGCGGCGGCATTAACAATCCGAGTGCCGAAAACGCTACAGGAACGATCCAAGTGCGTCTCTGGGCGCTCGACAAGCCCTATGCGGGTGGAACCATCAACGGCAAGGTCTTAGCCAGTTATAAGCTCGAAGGCCTCAGTCCCAAAGCTTATTACAGCCCGGTCAGTCGCACCGTCGCTACCACTATGCCTGGCACTCGGAAGGCCTATTTTCTTTGTCTCACGGTCATGGAGTACAAAGCGGGGGGCTACGTGGTGTCTGATTATCGGAACTTCGACGGCACAACGGTGCTTGGGCCGCTCAAGACGTTTACTCTCAGTGGACCCTGGAGTTGGCAGACGCATCCTGAAGGTGGCACCATCGACATCAAGGTCGCTAAAATCGCCCACACCCGCACCGGCAACACCGGCACGCTAAAGCTGGCTGTATGGGCGACGAAGGCACCTTACAATGGTGGCAGTATCAGTGGCTTTGAGCTTGGTAGTGTCAGTAAGCAGGCGCTTAAACCAGGCTTCACTTACAACGATGTCAAAAACACCGCCAAGTACCGCAAACCGCCAGTCGGAAATTACTTCGTGCATATCTTGCTCTCGGAATTCCAAGATGGCGGCTACAAAACCGTCGCCCATCTTACCTCAGGCAAGAGCACCGCGTTCAAGTAACGCGTCTTCCCAGTGTGTCATCATCCCGGGTCTGCCGAGGGAAGGATTGGAAGAGGTGCGGGATGTTTCGGAGGCGAAATGCACTTGCCCATCACCGTCCACGCACGGCGGTAGGGGATGCGGATGATACATTCCTTTCAATCCCGCCAACTGTCCCAGGCTCAGCCGTGCTTGATCACGAATGCTTCCAGTGAGGTGTTGAAGGGCACAGGATTGGGTGCTCACCCAAGGACAGGAAAGGCAGTAAGTGGCGGGGGACATAAGCTTGGATCATGGTTGGTTTTGGCATTCTAAAGCACCCTGGAGCTCCGATTGACTCCGACCTCAGTTGAGAACTTTAGAAAAATCAGCACTCGTCTCCAAGTCGCTAGACTACGGGTTGAGTGATAATGGTTTCCATTATCGAAGGGTCGGCCATAGCCCTGCATCATCGACTCTCCGATGGACGTTTCTTTGGGAGTCATGCTTTTCAACTCACGCCTCTTCATTCTCGGGATGCTCGCCGCTGGTGGGATTCCCCTTTTCTCTTTGGACGTTTTTGGCCAAGCCCTGGAGTGGACTTTCGAGTCCCCGCGCCCGGGTGTCCTGCCAGAACATCGACTTGAGCCAGGGGTTGGGCGCAGGGGTCAGTTGGGTTTGGTCATTGAGAACGGCCCAGGCAGACATTGGATGGGTCATTGGGAAACGAGCCTCCCTGTGCAGGGAGGCAGCTACTACGACTTCTCAGCGTGGCGGCAGCTTGAAACAAAATCCAGTGATCCCGTGCGGCGTGGTGTCTATGCACGCGTGATTTGGCAGGACGCGCAAGGCCAACACGTCACATGGGAAGAACCTGCCAAGGCTGGATATGCTGTCGGAACCGTGCCGCGTGCTGAGCCAGAGTACCCCGCCGAACACCTTGCCGAGCCGGGTGCATGGGCTCAGTTTGCAGGGACTCTGAGGGCTCCTATCAAAGCCCGGCAAGCGCGTATCGAACTCCATCTTCAGTGGCTACCTGAGACGCGTGTCATTTGGAGTGATGTTTCGCTGACTGAAGTGCCTGCACCAGCACCTCGAAAAGTCCGCCTTGCCACCGTTCACTTGCAGCCTCGTGAGGGCAAACGCCCGCAAGACAAACCGCCTCAGTTCGCTCCTCTCATCGCCCAGGCAGCCAAAGAGAAGGCGGATCTGGTGGTGCTGCCCGAGACACTGACCTACTATGGTACGGGCCTCAAAATGCATGAATGCGCAGAGCCTGTCCCTGGACCTAGCACAGCCTTTTTTGGGCAACTGGCCAAACAGCATCGCCTGCACATCGTCGCCGGGTTGATCGAGCAGGAGGGACCAGCGATGTACAATGTGGCCGTCCTGATCGGGCCTGACGGTCAACTCATCGGCAAATACCGAAAAGTCTGTCTGCCACGCGGCGAGATCGAAGCAGGGCTCACTCCCGGCTCTGAGTATCCCGTGTTTGAAACCGCGCTGGGAAAGATTGGCATGATGGTTTGCTACGACGGTTTTTTCCCAGAGGTCGCGCGTGAATTAAGTATGAACGGCGCAGAGATCATCGCTTGGCCAGTTTGGGGTTGCAATCCGTTGCTTGCGGCGGCTCGCGCCTGTGAAAACCATGTCTATCTTGTTTCATCCACTTACACCGATGCGAGTCAACACGACTGGATGATATCGGGCATCTTTGATCATTACGGCAACGTGATGGCCCAAGCTACGGAGTGGGGCACAGTTGCCATCACTGAAGTTGATCTCAATGCGCGCACGCATTGGAACAGCCTTGGCGATTTCAAAGCGCAACTGCCCAGTCATAGGCCCTGATTTCAGCGAGCAGCCACTCCGCTTTGTTTGCGGATTTTGAGCAGGATGGGTTGCGAAGTCTGGACACCGTCTGCGGTGGTTCGGAGGTGGAAAATGCGCGTCGTTTCAGGCAGCCATTTGGGGCCTGCGGTGATGAAGAATCTGCGTTCGCTTTCAGTGGCTGGAACGAGCAGTCCATTGAGACCGATATTGTCCACATAAACTCCGAATGGCAGGTTGCGGCCTGCATCTTCTTTGCCAAAGGGCACTTCCGCTTTGAAGCCATTCCGCCGCGTTACTTTCACCAAAGCGCTGATGGTTTCTCCAGGTTGGATTGTCAGTTCGAGGGGTCTTCCGGGCTCTTGTTTGGGGCTGCCGATTGTGCCGTCGGGAAACACATCAACCACGACCTGAGAGGGTTTCCCGAGTGTGATTTTGCCAAGGCCGCCCAGCTCATGAAGGACTTTTTTGCCGCGAATGCTGGCTGTGGCTGTGACTTTCACGGCCTTCAATTGTTCCTCGGTTGGTGGTTGAGCCGCCAAGTCGGCCGTGATGAGACCGACTGCGCTGATCTGCTCTTGTTCGATCACCACGGGTGTCACAGCGCTGAATCCGGGGGGTAGGCCAGTCACCTCCACCGTGACTTCACCTGCAAAGCCGTCCTTGCGTTCCAGCGCTAAGGCAAACTCTTTCCCGCTGCCAGGACTGATGGCAGGGTTTTGTCCCGTGAGCGTGACTTTGAAGTCCTCCTGTCGTGCTCTGGCTGTCAGTTGGTACTTGAATTCTGACCCGCCACGGTTGGTCATGTCATGCAGCCGCAGGACATAGTCACCCGCTGCTGGTGCGGTGAAGATGAGATGGGAATCTTTGCCGTGACGACGCATGGAATCATCATCATTTTCAAAGTGCAATCGGAAGACCGGCAAGCCATTCGGGGCGGGATTGGAGCCGGCGGGCAGTGCCTGCACGATGTAGCAGGGCGCGCCCAGAGGATGGCTGAGTGCGGTCGTGCCAAAGTAGGAGTAGCGTTTGCCGATGCCGGGATAGACATTGAACCCTGAGTCTGGACCGCGTGGGTAAAGCCAAAATTTGACCACTTCCCCATTGGCGTAGAGGTATTCGTTGAGGTCCATCTCCGCCCAATTGTGAACTCGGAAATCGGTGCTGGTGTCCGAGTCTTTGCCCCGAAAGGTAAACCAGGAATCCCTGACCGCGCGCAGCACGACCTGTTCGACAGGTTTTCCATCGGGGTGCAGGATTTCGATCTTCGAATCCAGCGGGGATTTCATGCGCTGTGCGTTCACTTCAAAGACCCACTCTTCACCGGCCTTTGACTGAAACCGATAGTGATCAAGATCTCCGGGTCCACCAATCACGCCTGTGACGACGGTGTTTTTCGGGAGATCGATGCCTTGAGATGGTGAGTCGTTGGGCTCTGTCTCCATTCGTTGGCTGTAGCGTTCCGGGTCGATGCTTTCAGCCATAGGCGGCACTTCAGTGGTACCATGCTGGACGTCTTTGGCTGTGCCTGGACTCGCTGCTTTGGGCATCGTGTAAAAAGCTAGGCTGCCATCCATGCGCGCGGCCAGCATTTTAGCACTGCCCGGCATCAGGGCGATGGCGGCTACCACATCTGGCTGCGACTCCAGTGTTTCGATCGGTTCGAGGGTGGGCAGGGACCAGACTCGCAGCGTCAGATCGGTTGAAGATGAGACCAGGGATTTGCCATCGGAAGAAAGGGCCAGTCCTACGATGTCGCCCTCATGAGCAAAGCGTGCTTGAACCAGCGGATTCAACTGCGGTTTATCAATGGAAACCAAGCGCCAGAGACGGATTCGATTGTCAGCCCCACCTGCGATGACATGCTTGCCATCGAGCGTGAATTTCACAGCGTACTGCTCACCTTCGGGTTGGTTCAAGGTGTCGAGTCGTTCGCCCGTGGATGTCAGCCATAATTTCACCGTTTGGTCGGCGCTGGCACTGGCTAGCACTTTGCCATCTGGGCTGAAAGCCAAATCAAAGACAGCCCCATTGTGACCCTCAATCTTGCGGAGCAGTTTCCCTGTCTCTTTTTGCCACAGAGAGATGGTCCGATCATAACCAGCCGTGGCGACGAGGTTTTCATCTGGAGAAAACTCGGCATCATAGAAGGCATCACGACTTCCTGCTCCGAATTCACGGATCTTGCGACCGTCGGCTACCTCCCAGAGAGTGGCGCTGCCTTTGAGGCCCGCCACTCCGCTTGCTGTTAGCAGGTGCTTACCATCTTTTGAAAAATGAATCGCATTCACGGCACCTGGGTGGCTTTCAAGGCGTTGCGCTACTTTCTGGTCGGGGATGGTGAGGAGCTCCACGACCTCATGTCGCGCCACCGCCATCAAGCGCCCATCTGGTGAGACCTCGGCTGCGGTGATTGGCTGCTGGACACCGGCCTGGGCGGCCACGCTGGGAACGATCAAGGTGGACAGAATGGAGACATCTTGCGCGGCCTCGGGACCCTTGGCTCCTGCATCCACCCAAGCTTTTAAGAGCGCGACTTCCTTTTCGGTGGGCTGCGGTTCTTTCTTGGGCGGCATCGTGGGTTTCTCTTCCTTCGTCACCGTTCGCACCAGGAAACTTTCCGCCGCTTTGCCCGGTATGATGCTTGGGCCAGACTCG
>JBIIUD010000194.1:0-5781 GCA_044340175.1 Verrucomicrobiaceae bacterium | reverse complement strand
GAAGTGGCCGAGGACGGTGGGGCGGTCGGGGAGGACTTCGTCGAGGGTGGCTTCGGCTCCGGCGGCGGTGAGGAAGGCGGCGATGTAGGTGGCGAGGGCGGCTTCGCCGATGTTGTCAGGGGAGGTGCCGGGGTCGCCGTCGGGGTTGACGGAGGGGATGCGGACGAGGGCTTGGGCGAGCTCGGTGACGCTGGTGGGGAAGGGGGGCATTTTATGGACAGGATTTACAGGATTGCGGGATTAACGGGATTATTGGCAGAAAGAAGGGGGGCAGAAAAAAGGGGGAGGGGTTTTGTTGGTTGGGGGTGGGGGACACGCCTGGGACAGGCGTGGTACTTTGGGGGGCGAGGACGAGGAGGAGTTAATTAGGAGCGGGGGGCTTGGACGGTGTTGAGGACGGAGAGGAGGACGTCGTCGATGGATTGGCCGGAGATGCTGACTTCGGGAGCGAGGGTGATGCGGTGGCGGAGGACGGGAAGGGCGGCGCGTTTGACGTCGGCGGGAGTGATGTAGTGGCGGTTGTCCAGGAAAGCGTAGGCTTTGGCGATGCGAACCAGAGAAATGGCGCCACGGGTGCCAGCGCCGAGACTGATGGCGCCGTGGGTGCGGGTGGCGCGGGTGAGAGCGACGGCGTATTGGACCACGGACTCCACGGCATCGACGGCTGCGGTGGCGGCTTGGGCATCGAGGATGTCCTTGGGGGTGCAGACTTGGGTGACTTGATCCGGGGACAGGCCACGGGCGGCGGCTTGGGAGCAGACGGCGCGGACGATGGAGGCTTCCTGGTTGGCGTCGGGGTAGTCGATGAGAATTTTTAACAGGAAGCGATCGAGCTGGGCTTCGGGGAGGGGATAGGTGCCTTCTTGTTCGATGGGGTTTTGAGTGGCGAAGGTCATGAAGGGGGGAGCGAGGGTGTGGGTCTCGCCATCAATGGTGACACGGCCTTCCTGCATGACTTCGAGGAGGGCGGACTGGGTTTTGGCGGGGGCGCGGTTGATTTCATCGGCGAGCAGGAGCTGAGTGAAGACGGGGCCCTGGCGGACGCGGAACTGCTGGGCGGCGAGGTCGAAGAGGGTGTGGCCGGTGACGTCGGAGGGCATCAAGTCGGGGGTGAATTGGATGCGGCGGAAGGCGCCGCCGAAGGTGCGGGCGAGGTGGGTTTTACCGAGGCCGGGTTTGCCTTCGAGGAGGACGTGGCCGCCGGCGAGGAGGGCGGCGAGGACTTGATGGATAACCTCCTCCTGGCCAAGGAAAACCTGAGAGACAGCGCGGTGGATGGCGGCCAATGGGGCTGCTTGGTGTTCTGTTCTGGAGGCTTGATTGAACTCAAAAAAGGCTGCTGTGGCAGCGGGAGCATCGGGGTCGGGGAAGAGGGACTGAGGTGGAGCCCAAGCGTTGGGGTCGGCAGAATGTGGGGCAGGTAGTTCAGGGGGGAGGTTCATGAGAGAGAGTGGCGTAGCTTTTGCAGGTCCTGCAGAATGCGAATGATTTGTTGGGGTGGCAAGGACTGAGGCGCAGAGAGCGCGGTCTGGATGCGATCGAGCGTGAGTTGAGAGCGGGTAGCAAGCAGCGTGGTTTGATCAGACTGGGTAGTCAAATGCGGGTGCGTTTCACGAAGGCGCTGCTGCAAGGCGGCTTGGGCAGAGGCGATGAGGTAGTCCTGACGGCGGATGCTGAGGAAGAAACTGCCGAGGGTGGTGAGGTGATCTGAAAAGCGTTTGGTGGCGTGCAGAGTAACATGACGCACGGGTCCGAAGCGTGGCAGGCTCATCCAGAGCCAGAGGACAATGAGGAGCACCAGAGCGATGATGGGCCGCCAGGCGCGCTCCCACAGGAGTTGCCAAAAACTGCCCTCCAAGCCAACTACAAAAAGGGCATGAACTGAACCAGGGCCGGCGAGCGTGGTCAGGAGCAAACCATGATCCTGGTCAGCAAGGTAACGATTCCGGAGTGGGCGGGCATGGGTGATCAGTGTGACGCGACCGGTGCCGTGGCGCAGGCTAAGGAGGTGAGCGGCAGCGGGTGTGCCTGCAATGAAGTCGCCATTGCGTAGGGTGCGGTCGATACTGAAAGTGACGTAGTCGGGCAGTTCGACTTTGATGAGCTGTTGGCTCCAGTTGAAAGTGGTGATGGTGAGGCTGACGTCTTCGGGCTTTTCGATTTCCTTTTCTGCGGATGTGGCTTTGGGTTTTTCTTTGGGTGAGTCGCTCGTTTTTTTTGTTTTCTTCCCGCCCGTGATGACGCGGGCGCGTTCGCTTTCAGCTTCTTCCTCGGTTCGGCGGTCTTTGGCGGTGACACCGAGGGTTTCGAGCACGGGATCTGGGCGCTCGTCATTGCCAAAGTAGCTGTAGCTGGAGAGCGCCGAGAAGACAGACCAGTCGTTGTAAGGGCCGGCACCGGCGAGGGTGTAAACGAGGTGTCCACCATCGGCGACCCACTGCAGGAGTGGTCTGGCGCGGCCTGCCGGCATGCCGTTTTCTGCGGAGGCAAAAATGAGACCGGAGGCTGCATCAGGGAGCTCGGACAAAGTGGGGGTGCGCTCGGTGGAGTGGTCGCGCTGTTCCAAAAGACGGGCAGCGGCGAGGAAAGGATCGATGCGGGCAGGGCCTTTGTAACCTGTTTCCCGGGTAACGTCTTCCCAGTGGCCGTCGCAGGAAGACAGCAGCAGGAGCAATGGCAACGCAAGGGCAGCGGCTGTGGCTTTGATGGTACTGGTTTTAGCCGACTGCATTTGGAAGGGCCAGGCCGAGCAGAGTGCGTCAAACTCCGAGGCGGTGGGTGGCTTTTCAGCATAGGCAGCGCGGACCCAGGCGTGTGTGAGTTGACGGAAAAACGCCGCGTGGCCGTCCACGTCCGAGGTGAGCGCACGAGTGAGGCAGTCGTCCTCGGTGTCGCTGGACTGAATGGGGACGTGGTGCTGGGTGATCAAGAAGGCGAGCGCGCCACGGTAGAGTAGGCTGAGGGCTTCTTTGGGGTCGCTCTGCGCCCAGGCGGTGCGTGCTGCAGCAAGGAGGTCGGACGGCAGGCTTTCTTGGGTGATTTCCATGCCGAGAACGAATCGTGGTGGCGCGGCGGACTGTATGTGGGCGGGGAGAATCGGGGAGCGCAGCCGAGGGGCCACGCGCAGCAGTACCATGACGAGAAAGAGGATCAGAACGATCAGAGCCAGGTATCCGAAGCCAGTCATGAGTACGGCGACGATGCCTGGGGGGGCACTAGCGGCTCCATTTGGAACCCAGGTGCGATCGGTTTTGGAATGAATCTGGAAGTCGGGCTCGGCGAGCACGGCTTTCGCGTGGGCGTTGGGGTCTGCCGGGGGGGTGGAGGTGGTAGACTCGGCAGCAGGCGGAGGAGAGTCAGTCGCCAAAGCAGGCAGTGCAGGCAGCAGGAGAACGGACAGTAGAATCAGGGAGGTGGCGGCGCGTTGGAGGCGGCTGGCGGTGCGGCGGAAGCCGAGTTCGATGTCCCAGCCCTCGAGCTTGGTGCGGCAGTTCAAATAGAGACCGAAGCCGGCACCGACGTAGAAGGGCTCGACGATGGTGATGGCAACGAGGTACCAAAGATTGAGCCACCAGTAGTAAGCGTTGGTGGTCATCAGCTGGAAGTTTTCATCGGCGTCCATCAGGTCTTCAAAGTCAGGAAGGCCGGAATCAGGAGCGGCGAACGAAGTGAGGGCAAGAAGGCCCAACAAGACAGCGATCTCGAGCTTGAGAAAGACCCAAGTCAAGCTGGTGCCAGAGCCACCCGCATCCCGCGCTAGATTGGCGGCACGGGAGCGCAGATTTTTACCGCGTTGTCCTTCAAGTAGCCAAACCGGAAGAGAGAAACTTCGGCTTGGGCTGAGACGACGCCAGAGCAGGGAAGGCAACAGAAAGCGGCTCCAGAGGCGCGGCCACTGCTTCCAGGTGGCCAAGAAACCAGGTCGGGTGCCGAAGGTGGCGCGGCTGATGAAATGGAGGGGCACGCGGTCGTAGAGCGGCTTCAACCACCAGACGATGAGGGCAAAGGCGGTGGGGTAGTCCCAAAGGGCGAGGGCGAGCCCGATCCAAACAGGCAGAACGGTCGCGGACCAAAGGCCGAGAATGCGCGGAAAGTCACGGCGGACCAGAACACAGCCGAGGTCAGCCGCTTCCCACGGCTGGCGGGGACGCAGGGCGACGGTCAAATCCTCAAGCCGCATGACGCCTCCTCCCGCAGAATCCGAGATAAGCAATGGTGAGTGTCCACATGACAGCGCCAAAAGTGTATTTGATCCAGGGCGGCAGGGGATTGGCGGACCAGAAGCCTTCAATCACCGCCGCGAAGGCAGTCAGCACACAGGCACCGAGAAGGAGCAGAACCGAACGGCGACCGCCCAGGACCAGCGCGGTGCGGCGATCATGCGGGCCCGGATGGATGAGCGACAGACCAAGTCGCATGCCGGCCATGCCAGAGATGACAATGCCCATCAACTCCGGTGCGGAGTGCCCGGCGACGAAGGAATAAAAAGTCTGAGGATTGCAGGCATGATGCACATACCCGGCGGCGGCCCCGATGTGGGCACCATTGAACAGCACAATGAAAAGGGTGCCGACCCCGCCCAACAGGCCTCCGGCAAAGGTGCGCAGGTCGATGCCGACGTTGTTGTAGATGTAGAAGGCGAACATCATGAAGTTCGATCCGAACTCCTCACGCATGTAATCCTCTGGCGAGGTGTGGCTGCCATACATGCTTTCCATATTGACCATGCCCTCGGGTCCGAGCAGACGCATGGCCCACTCTGGTTCAAACGGAGTCCAGATCGCAAAGAAAAGGAACGGGCACCAAAATAGCAAGGTGTTGAACCAGAAAAGTCGCTTTTCGGCACGAACCGCCTGTGGGAAATCGCGCAAAACCAAATGGGCAAATCGCTCCCAGCCACCGGAAATACGACGTTCCAGGGTGCGGTAGCCTGCAATGGCGAGGCGGTTCAGTCGCTCGACGACGGCAGCGTCATAGAGGCGGTGCTGGGCGACACTGAGATCATGGCAAATCTGGCGAAAGAGAGTGGGCAATCGCTCAATATCCTCATGGGGTTTGCGCGTCTCAACCGCGTCGATGACCTCCTCCAACCGCTGCCAGCGGTGGTTGTTTTCATCTTCGAATTGATGGGAGGTCATGAGAGAAGTTGAGTGATCAGGGATCGGTGATCGATATTCAGAGGGGCTTGGCGGATTAGATTGTTTTGGAGGGGTGGCCTTGGCGGAGGTAGAGGCCGATGGCGCAGAGGCGGCGGAGACCCTCTTCGCCAGTGGCTCCGGTGAGGGGGCTGAGCAGGTCTGAGAGTTCGATGCGACGCTCATCTGACCACAGAGGGGCGCGCTCGATGAATTGCAAGATGGCCACCTGCTCAGGTCGGCTCAAAGGCTGTGCGGGAGGCATCGGAGTGGCGTTGATTTGCACACGTAATGGGCTGATGGGTTTGGGGTCGGCATAAACGACGACGGTATCTGCCACAAGATCACCGAGTCGCTGAAAGCGTTTATTGCACAGCGTGCAAAGGAACCCAAAAAGGTAGAATCCTGGCATGAAGTCGATGGTGCGCAAAAGATTGCGGATAAGAGACTGCGGCAAACGGGCGGGTGCGCCGCTGACACTGGCCACCTTGATGCCTAGATAGCGCTGGCCGGGGGTGGCTCCGTGGCGGGACATCTCGAAAAAGACATTGTAGAACCAATTGAACAAAAACATGAAGAGCAGCAGCAAACCGAGCCAGATGTTTTCCATGCCGAATACGCCCAGCATCCCAAACAATAAGCTGGC
>JBIIUD010000192.1:0-5842 GCA_044340175.1 Verrucomicrobiaceae bacterium | reverse complement strand
CATCGGCTCCGTGCTCGTCTGCGAAGGCGAGATCATCGGCCGCGGGCACAATCAGCGTGTGCAACACGGCAGTGTCATTCATCATGCAGAGATGAACTGCCTCGAGAATGCCGGCCGCCTCACCGCCAGCACCTATGCCCGCTGCACCCTCTATTCCACGCTGTCGCCCTGCCCCATGTGCTCGGGCGCGGCGCTTCTCTACAAGATCCCAAAAATCGTGGTTGGCGAGAACCTCACCTTCCAAGGTCCCGAGGCTTATGTTCGCTCCCAGGGTGTCGCTGTGACCATCCTGCAAGACCCCACCTGCATCCAGTTGATGCAGGATTTCATCACGGCTCGTCCCAGTCTATGGAACGAAGACATTGGTGTTTGAAGACCAGTCGCAGGAGCATCTATCGCAACAGCAGCCAAGTGTCACCCTCCCTGCCCGCTTTTGTGAAGCCAAGCGTTCCGAAGTCCTGTAGGATGCGCGCCACCTCCCCTTCACCTGTGACCTCAGGGTGCAGTTCGATGATGATCTTGCCCACGCTCTCCGGTAATTCCGAGAAATCCAAATACTGTTCCGCCTCCCTCAATATCACAGATCAGCACCGTGAGAGACTCAGGCATCTCCTCAACGAGTCGGGCCAGAGGCACCACAGGCACGCTTACCTTCCTTTCTGCGTTCCCCGCCTTAAGCAGTGTGTTCTCCCAAAACTCACCTCCAATATCCAACTCGAGCGTCCCGTCTTCCGCCGCGGCCGCCGCTTGAATCACGCGCGCCGGCAAGCCATTCAGCGCGTCCCTCCGCTCTAGCAATCGCCAGAGTAACGTGATTCGCCTCCACACTGAAATGCTGCCTGACCCCGATGACCTTTCGGCAGTACAGCCCGATGAAACCATTCGCCCCTCCAAGTTCGAGTTGGCCATCTCGTGATCAAATGCCTCGAGGCCACCGAATAAGCCGCTTCCCCCCGTTGGTATCCAGGCATTAGAGTATTTTAAGAAAAAATGTAGCCATGCAGGTGGGCCGTTGCCAGCGCAGGGGCATACGGGTTCATTCGTCCCAAGCTGACGACGGAAAAGATCCGCCTCCGCCGCCCCAAAAAGGCGGTTCCAGTTTTTCTTCAATTGCTCTAACCGATAATTCGGTATTCTAGGTGCTTGTGAAGCGCTGAGGCTGGGTTGCTCATGCCCATGGGGCGCCTCCAATTTCGATTTTCGGGTTACGCCATTCGACGACCTCATCGCATTCGCAGTTCCTTTTTTGCTCCCGCTCTCCGCACCTTTTAATGCCCCTCAAGGCAGCACGCCATGCGTCGTTAGCCAGGCTCGCCACTGCATGAGCATGTCCGTGTTGATCGTGCTAACTTGGTGGATGTTGTGAGCATTCGTGGAGGGCGTGATGCCGGTGGTATCAAAAAGGACCCGAGTGTTGGTCACGCCAAGGGTGTTGAGCAAGGTTTGCAGTCGTGCCGAGTCCGCAGGTGGCACGATGGTATCGGTGCTGCCGTGAAACAGGATGGTGGGAGCGGTGATGTTGCTGGCTTCGGCTGCGTTTGGCTCACTGAGATCAGCCGTCTCATGAATGCCGCCAGCGCTGAAGCCAAGTGCTTTCAAATCATGACCGAAATCTGAGGCGATACCAATGGCGGCAAAGGCGCCGCGACTGTGGCCCCACATGGCGAGGCGGCTGACGTCCACATCGCTGCGAGTTGCCAGGACCGCCTGGCAAGCTCGATTCCTGGCGAGGTTTTCGGGCGAGTAACCCCAGGTGTTGTTATCCTGAGTGGCCCCGGCCATATGGGTGAGATTTGGGGCGATGCAGGCGAGGCCCCAGGGACTCATTTCATTCGCCCGTTGCAATCCGAAGCCGCCCGCCGTGCCAAACGTGCCGTGATTGATGATGAGCGCAGGGAATGGGCCTGGGCCTGCAGGCTTGATGAAGATGCCGGTGACGGTGCGCCGCGAGTCGGAGTAGGTGAAGCCGTTGCCAGTGAACGCGACATCGAACACTCCCCAGTCCCTGATGCGGTAGAAGCGCCTTGCTGCGGTACTGGGATGCGAGCCTGTTTGGGAGCCATTGTCCGTCCACGTCATGGACGTGGTGGTGGCTTGAATGGCAGCTCCAAGCGGAGACCAAAGGCTGAGGTCTCTGCTGAACTCCACCTGATACCACGAGTCAATCGTGGAAGCCCAGGCCAGAGCGATGCTGCCATCGACATTTTGTGTGGAACTGGCGGTGAAAACTGGCGCATTGAGCGGAACCTCGATCGTGAGTGTGTATGGCTGTGTGGCGCTGCCACCGGTGCCATCGGTGACCTGCACGGTGATGTTGTGCCGACCGGTCTGAGTACTAGTTCCGCTCAGAACTCCAGCGCTGCTGAGGGTCATGCCACTCGGTAGTGTGCCGCTGATGACACTCCACGCATACGGCGCCCTGCCACCACTCGCGCTCAGGGTGATGTTCATAGCGCTGCCGTTCGCGGCCATCATCATCACACTGCCCTGACTGCTGCTGAAGGACAGCGTCAGTGAGGGAGCTGGCAGGGCAGCGAGAAAATCATGCCAGCGCTGGAACTCGGCGCTGTAACCAGCGAAGTCCACATCGGCCTGATAGTGTTCGTAGTAGCGGCATTGGAAGTCGTTGAAGCCATAGTCCATGCCGTCTTCAGGGCTACCGTTGAGGTTGTTGTCCACATGCTCTGGAGAAAAGGGTCGCGACCATGAACCGAGGACCTGATAGCAAACGGGTGTGTTGTTTTGTGAATTGTAGAGCGGTGCAGTGAAACCATGGGTGGGCAATCCAACCCATGGATCAGCATCGGCTGCGCTGCGATTGGCCGCGAGATTTTCCATCCAGAAGCCGACATGCGGCCGCGTGATGCCGTCGTGTTGAGCAAGGATGACTAATCGCAAAGACTCCCACGCGCTGGGGCTGAGTGTGCTATCGGTATAACTCCAAAAACCAATGAAGGCAGGAACATTGGGGAAAGCATCAGTCACATTGGCCAGATGCGTCAGGACACCACCTTCGAACAGTGGGCGAGTATAACCAGGGATGTCGCGGATCTGCGCGGTCTGGGCACGGATGCCGCTTTTCAATCCAGGAATCCATACATCCATCGCCGCGAGACGAGGATGATCACGCAGCGGCACGCCATCGACGATGTGATTGCTCAGCGCGATAAGCAGCTGCCGATGCCGAGCCTGGGTGGTGACATTCCACGGAATCGGCAGCGTGGTGGCAGGCGAGCCAGCGGTGTAGGTGGTGACGCCGGGAAGCGTGTTCAGCCAGCTTGGCAAAACGCCGCTGGCAACCATGAGCGATAGTTTTTGTCCAGCGGGTAGCTTGGCAAAAATGTTCGTGATGATAGTGAAGTCGAAAACGCCATCGGTCGGCTCCAGAGTGGCCCATTCCGTGCGCAGCACATAACCATCGACGAAGGGCCTGTCGCGAATGTTGCCATCACGCATCCGCACGCCGTTGATCATCGAGCCTGCCGTGCTATCGAGCAGATAGATACCGCGGGGTTGTTTGAAGCTGTTGTTAGCTGAGGCCGGATCGAACACGCTAAAAATAAACTCCCCCTCTGCTCTGGCACCGAGTGCATCCGAAACGCGCAACCGGATCACTGCACTGCCTCTTTGTCCAGCCACAGGAGACACCTGCACCGTGCGGCTGCCACCACTCCCACCCAGCGTGAGATTCGCATTCGGCACCAAGTCCGTGTTTGAAGAGGTCGCCCCAACGCTCAACGCACCCGATGCCGTCTCCGCATCACCAACGGTAAAACTCACCGCTGAGGGCGTCTGCCCAGGACTTACAATCTGAAAGCCCTGCAAGGCCGTCAGCGTGGGTCTTGTGTTCGCCTCTGTTACAACCACCGTGAACGAGCTGCTAGCTGTCAAAGCCTCTCCATCCGTGACAGTCAACGTGACCGTCGCCGTGCCAGTAAGCCCGCTCGCTGCGGTCACCGCGATGCTACGCTGAGCATTCGTTCCCCCAAGGGTCAGCGTTGGTAGCAACGTTGGATTGCTCGCCACCGCCGCCACGGTGAGTGACGTGAACGTCGTCTCCGCGTCACCCACAACGAAGAAAAGAGTCCCCGTCGAAGTTCCCTGAGCAATGTTCTGATCCGTCACATCCCCAATGAGCGGCGCAACGGCAAAGAGCTGATTGGTGAAGATAAGTCCGAGCGCGGCGAGGAGGAGCGATTTCATGCGAGGTGGATTCACCTCATCTCTCCAATTTGACTGCGAAGTGTTACATCTTATCCCGCAGCTTCACTTTCGGCCTCCAAACACCTTCGCGTAAAACGCCCAGTTCTTGTCACCCATGCCGGTATAGACGAGGCCGGGCGAGTGGGGCGCGCCTTCGATCACGGTGAACTCATGCTCAATCTTCAATCGGTCGAGCATCTCGCGAAAGGCAGTGTTTTTGCTCTGCAGAGGGTCGCGGCTGCCGACGGCGATGCGCACATGAGTGCGACCACGCACTTGGTCGGCGTTGCGCTCGGCGAGCAACCAGGGATTGCTTTCGGCATCAAAGCGGGCGCTGCCGCCATACACGCTGTCGAGCATGTCGCCATTGCGGACGCCGAGCGTGTCGGCGGTGTGCAGTGCACCGGAGCAGATGCTGATGGCCCCGAAGAGGCTGGGATACTTGAAACCCAATTTCGCTGCGCCGCTGCCACCCATCGAGAAGCCCTCGATCATGCGGCCTTCGCGTTTGGGGATGGTGCGAAACGTGCCATCAATGTGCGGGATTAGGTCTTTGATGATCTTACTCTCCACGGGCTGCTTTCCATTTGGTGAATCCGTGTAGCCTCCGAGTGGCAGTCCATTCGGATACACGACCATCAGCGGTGGGCATTTTCCGACCACGATGGCTTCATTGAAGCTCCGCGCAAAGCCGGGCAAACCCTGCTGGCCTGCGCCTTTGCCATGCAGCCAATAGACCACGGGATAACGCACCGTCTTGTTCGTTTCATATTCCGCAGGCAGGTAGATGACGTAGCTCACCACCGCCTTCACCGAAGCGCTCTGAAACGTCTTGTAGTGTAGATTCGGACCTTCGACGGGCGGCAGCAGCCAGACAGGTTCGGCTTTGCCATCTCCAAATGCTTTGGGTCGGCCTTTGCCAAACTGGGCATGACTTTGAGCCGGAAGAATGAGCCACAGGCTAACCGTGATGACAATGAATAAGCGTGTTTGATTCATAGCGAGACGGGCGGCTAAGGCTTGCTCCAGGTTTGCTTCATCCAGATGCCAAGAGCATCACTCGCAGCGTCGAGGTAGTCAGGCGAAGACTGCGGCAGCAACGGCAACGCTTTGGTTTCCACGGCGATGCTTTGAGCGCGAATGGTCTTGGCCAGGGTGTCCACTTTTTCACTTGCCCAGGACTGGCCATGCAGGACCAACAGGCTGGGCGGATGCCGCTCAATACGCGGATGCAGCGTCTTTAACAGCCTGGAAAAGGAAGGCGTGCCGCCGTGGAAAGTCTCGTCGATGGCGCAGCCAGAGCCGAAAACATGCGAATCAAATAGTGCATAGAGAACAGCACGCTTCCCTCCAAAGCCGATGCCGCATACCATGCGTGCGGCGCGGTCAGCCTGGGTGCGGTAGCGGGAGTCGATCAAGCTCGTGAGTTCCTGGGTGAAGATTCGCGCCGCCACCATGGCTGGCGGAGTGACGCCAGGTCCACCATTCGGAAACACCGCAATGAATGGCGGCGTCTCTCCCACTCGCATCGCGTTCAGGAATCGCCGATTGAAGCGGGCGGCTTCCGTGTGCTCGTTACCCTTTAAGCCATGCAAAAAATAGAGCACTGGGTAGCGGCGTGAGGGCTCTTCCTGATAAC
>JBIIUD010000190.1:0-5848 GCA_044340175.1 Verrucomicrobiaceae bacterium | reverse complement strand
CATGCCAAGGGTATCTTCAGCGCCGAATTTAACACAGTAGATGAGTCCCTTGGCGTCACAGGCTGGGCCCTCAATGCCATCGGTAAACAATCCCGCCTGAGTGTGAGCAACGGCTTTGAAGAGTTCCTCACCGCCAGCGGTGACCGCCAAACTGAGCCCAATGCAACAAAGAAGAAATTTCATCACCGCAGACAACGCACGCCCTGTGGGGTTTCTTGTCGCTGGCGGATTCATGAATCCTTTTCAGGGTCAGCCATGCAGCCGCTGCAGAACAATTTCCACAGAGTGCTCGCCACCATCGCCGACCCAGAGGCTGCCTTCTTGAAGGGTGACTTGCAGGTCCATGGAGCGTTTTGCCAGCGCGCCTAGGGCTTCGCTTTGATCGGCGGGCACCTGCCACACGGTCAGGTTTTTGGCGCGCGTCATTTTGTTGGCCAGACCGCTCCACCATTGACTGCTGCTGGTGCTAAAACAATACACCACCACCCGCTCCGCCCGGCTGCTCACCCGCAGCAGCAGTTTTTCATCTGGCTGCCCTACCTCAATCCAATCCACCAGCAGCCCGGTCAGGTCCTTGCGCCAAAGTGGCGGCTCATCCGGGTCCCACAGGTCTTTGCCAAACTCCAAGTAACCCCGGTCATTATTCGGTGGCACATTCAGCGCAAACGCCAGCAGCCGGACCATCATCCGCTCATCGGTCTCGGACGGGTGCCGGGCGATGGTGAGGTTATGGTCGCTGTACTCGTTGCGGTCCAGGTCGGAGATCTGGAGGGTCGCTTTGTAGATCGTCGCCTTCAATGCCATGGCGGCTACCCTACCGCGCCAGCCCGCTGGAACAAGCCCTGCGTTGTTGATTCGAAGGTCTAGAATCGCATCTGCGCGCCGAACACAAAATTCACCCCTGGCTGGTTCACGCCTGAGCCATGAATCCGGTAGGCTTCGTCCGTGAAATTCTCCACGGCCGCTGTCAGCAGCAGCGCGTCGGTGACCTGCCAGCCGCTGCGCAGGGTCGCCACCGTGAAGCCCGGCGTGCCACCTGGCGGAATGCGCTGCGTGTCGCGGACGTCGCCTGAACTCAGCCGGGTCGCGTCATCCACGATTTGCAGGGTGCCTTCCACCCACCAGCGCCGCCCTGGACTGTCCCAGCGCACTCCGGCCAGACCCGTCAAAGGCATCAGTCGGCTGAACGGCTCCGACACTTTCCGCTGGGATTCGGTGGGGAAACTCTCCACCTCTCCCTCCTGCCACGTCATATTCCCAAACACCGTCCAGTCCTTTCCCAGCTTCAGGCTCAGGCTGCTCTCAATCCCCTGCACATAGCCCGAGCCGCCATTGCGCCGTGTCACTTCCACCTGCTCGTCCCGCAGATTACCGGTCGGCGCACGCACGATCAGGTCCTGAATGTCCGTGTAAAAGTAGGCCACGCTGGCGGACACCTTTTCTCCCACCCAGCGCACGCCGGCCTCCCAGTTCACAAACTCCTCCGGGTCCAGCGCCGCTGCTGGCACCTCCACCTCGTTCGAGCGCGCGACGTCAAAGCGGCTCATGTCCGAAAGATTCGGCGCGCGGAAGGCCTGGGAGACGCCCCCAAAGAACCGCAACCGCTTGGCCTCATCCACGCTCCATTGCAGCCGTGCGCTCCCGCTCAGATCCTGCCAGGAGTCCGACTGCGAGTAGAGACGATCCGTCTGCGGGTCCTCGATCCGGCCCGCCTCCGCCGCCGCATAGGTGTACCTGCCGCCCAGGATCAAATCCAGCGACTCCCCGATCCGAATTTCATCCTGTAGATAAACCCCCAGGAGATGGTAGCGCGAGTCGTCCGCCACCGGCCCCTGCCCCGCGACTGTCGTCGCTCCGCCGCTGCGCGAGACCCGGAACGCCGACACATCATCCAAATAGTAGCTGGCCCCATAGCTCAGCGTGCCCAGGGGCGATTCACTCCGAAAATTCGCCGCGATGCCCCAGGCATCCACATCAAAGCCCTCCTGATCCGTCCGGCCGCGGGATCTCCGGCGCACGCGCTCCTCGCTCATCCGCTGGTGGGACAGCGTCACGTCATAGTGCTGCAGCCAGCCGTGATCCCGGTCCGACTCCAGCCGCACGTAGCTCAAGTAACGATCCTGATCGAAGACATGCGCCAGCTCATCTCCGACGTCGGAACCTGCAAAAGGCACGGCATAGATCGTCCGATGAGTGCGCCAGACATCGTCTTGGTGATACTGGTTGTGCGCCAGCACCAGCTTGGTTTCCGGCTCCAAAAACACCTCCATCTTCAAGTCCACGCCCAACTCGTCGTAGCCGGTATTGGGCAGTCGCCCCTGACCCGCCGCCTGCAGATCTCCGAACGTCCGACCTGTCAGCCCCACATGCAGACCGTAGCGTCCGGCCTCACTCACGCTGCCCTCGATCCGCCCCGTCCAGCTCCGCTCCGCCGTCGCATAGCGCGTCGCCACCATGCCCGTGGTATGCACCCCAGGACCGTCTTTGTAAACAGGGCCTTTGGTGAGCGCATTGACCACACCGCCCACGGCATCACTGCCAAAGAGGACCGAGCCCTGACCCTTGACCACATCGATCCCGCTCACACTCAACGCATCGATCAGGCTCCAGTACTGGTTTGGCCCGTCGCGGAAGACCGAGTTGTTCAGCCTAACCCCGTCGATCAGCGCCAAATTCCGAAAGCCCGTGAACCCACGAATGAATGGCGAGCCCATGCCCCGTCCTGTCTGCTGCAGCATGATGCCCGGCTGCTGCACCAGCGCCTCCGGAAAGCTGGCCGCTTGCAATTCCAGAATGCGTTCATCACTCACGTGCGCAGCGGAGTAGGGTACGTCCACCAGCGCTGCTTCTGCCAGCGTGGCCGTGACGACCACTGGCTCCAGGGTCGGCGGCAGTTTGGCTTCCTCAGCCTGCGCCGACACGGCGGCGACTACGCCCGCAGCGACGAACCACTGCCTAGCTGTCTCACAAATACGGATCTGCTTCTTTCTCATACAGCTGCATGAATAACGTCAGTTTGTCTGAGCCCCAAGCAGCGAGGTGGGGCGAATGTTATCCACGGCCGCGCTCCGCTGGACAGAAACCAACCACCCCACCTTCCGCGCTGGACGCACCCGCCTCTGCCTGACAAGCTGTGCCCATCCCTGCTCACGCGCACCGCACCCCGGTCATGTTTTTTTTCCCCTCCCGACGCATCTCTGCCTGGCTACCGCTCAGCCTCGTGGCTTTTGCGCTGCTAGGTTCCTTGGTGCTCGTCTGGGTTTTCCAGCGGTTCGCAGAGCGTGAGGACCGCGCCGCCTTTGCCGCCTTGGCGCAGGCGAATGCCGCCTTCCTGGAGCACTCCACCCTGCCAAAGAGCGAAAAAATGGCCTCCCAACTGGGGCAACTACTCGGGGTCTCCGTTTGGTTTCAGCAGGAGGAGCGCCGCCTCGGCCATGCGCCGCCTGGTCTCCCGCTCAGCCTGCCCGCCGACGCCCAGACCCTTGCCGTCGGCCCGCTGCTCGCCATCGGCATCCCTCTCCCGGATCGTGAAACCCGCGCTGCCATCTTTTTCGCCCGCCCCGCACGGCCTGCCTCAGCGGTGTTCCAGCGTCCTGACACCTGGATCACTCTGGCACTGTTCTGGCTGCTCGCCGCGCTCTTTGGCATGATCGTGGCGCGTCATGTCACCCGCCCCCTCGGCCAACTCGCCCGCGCCGTGCCACTGCTGGCCACGGAACAGCCCTTGCCCCCGCTGCCCACGGATCGTCCAGACGAGATCGGCCAACTCGCCCGCAGCTTTCAGGCCGCCCACGACACCGTCGCCAGCGAGCGCAGCCGCCGCACCGAAGCGGAGCGGCTCGCGCTGCTCGGTCGCATGGCCACCAGTCTCGCCCATGAGGTGCGCAACCCCCTGGCGGCCATCCGCCTGCACGCTCAACTGCTGGAAGGTGCCAGCGACTCTGAGCGCTGCCTCTCCCAGCAACTGATCGAAAGCGAGACCGCGCGCATGGAAGGCCTGGTCTCCCAGTGGCTGCACTTTGCCCGGCCCACACCGCCGCTTTTGACTGCCGTGGATCTTACCTCCCTGCAACGACGCACCTGCCAGCTGCTCATGCCCCAGGCCAGTCACGCCGGAGTGCATCTGATCGAGGCCGCCGCCCCCGACGGCCCACCTCCCACCGTTCTGGGAGATCCCGACCGCCTCCACCAAGCCCTCTCCAACCTCGTCCTCAACGCCCTACAAGCGACCCCGACCGGTGGTGAAGTCCGCCTGTCGCTTCAAGCCGATGCCGACCACCTTTGCCTCGTGGTGCTCGACACTGGCTCGGGCTTTTCCTCGACGGCCCTCGTGAGCGGAGGCGATCCCTTTTTCTCTGAGCGGGAAGGCGGCATGGGTCTTGGCCTCAGCGTCGCCCGCGACATCGCCCGTGCGCACGGTGGCAGCCTGCTTTGGAGCAATCGCCCAGATCCGCCCGGCGCCGCCGTCACCCTTCGTTTTCCCCTCGCTCCTACCGTTTGACCATGACACCCCGCCGCATCCTCATCGTCGAAGACGAGCACGCCATCGGCAGCGCGTTAGCCACCGCCGTCCGCCGCATCGGTCTCATCCCCGAGCTCGCTGCCACCGCCAAAGCTGGCCTTCAAGCCGCCCAGTCCGGCACCTGGGATGCCATCCTCCTCGACATCGGCCTGCCCGACCTGAGCGGACTCGAGGTTCTCTCTCGATTGCGTGCCCGCGATCCGCACCTGCCCATTCTGGTCATCACCGCCCACGCGACCCTCGATCACGCCATCACCGCCCAGAAATCCGGAGCCACCCTTTACCTCACCAAACCCCTGGACCTCCGCCAGCTCGAGTCCGCGCTTCATTCTCTCCTAGAAACCCGCGCCGACCCACCCTCCACGGTAGCGCCCGTTCCGCCTGAAATCCCGCATACCGCCACCCTCATCGGCGGTGCCCCCTGCTTGCAGCCGGTTTTCATCGGCATCGCCCGTGCCTGTGCCAGCTCCGTCCCCACCCTGCTCACCGGTCCCACAGGCTCTGGCAAAAGTCTGGCCGCACGCATCATTCACGCGCACCGCACACCACCGGGTCCACTCAGCCACGTGGACTCCCGTCAGATCGACACCCCAGAGACCCTGATGCGGCACCTCGCCACTGTGTCAGCCTCTGGCACCCTGCTGCTGGACGACATCGACCTGCTCCCACCCACGGTACAGCAGGCGCTTGCCAGCCACCTCGCCGATCCACCGGCCTCCAGTCCTGCCTCCCTGCTCCTGGCCACCACCCGCAGCCAGATCACTCCTGAGAATCCTCATGCCGCCCTGGTGCCCGCGCTTTTTTATGCCTTCAGCGCCTCCACCCTCCAGCTGCCCCCGCTCAGTGATCGCAGCGGTGACATCCCCGCGCTCAGCGCTTTCTTCCTGGCCCTGCGCGGCAGTCAGGCCGTGCTCACCACCCCCGCAGTCCTCGCCCTCCAAACCTACCCCTGGCCCGGGAACGTGCGCGAGCTCCGCCACATTCTCGACTACGCGCTCGCCCTCAGTGGGGGCGACCGCATTCTCCTCAGCCACCTGCCGCCGCACCTTGCCGGTCACACGCCCAGCCCTCAACTGCCCCCCGTCACCACCGAACTCGACGCCGTCCTCCACCGCTGGCTCGACGCCTCCCCCGGCACTCCCTACGAAACCCTGCTCGACGCCCTCGAAACCTCCCTCCTCCGCCGCCTCCTCGACCGACATCAAGGCAAAGTCACCCACCTCGCCAACGAAACCCGCCTCAACCGCGCCACCCTCCGCCAAAAACTCCGCCGCCTCGGCCTCTACCGGGAGGACACCGCCAGCGAAACCTGACGCCGCACATTTC
>JBIIUD010000191.1:0-5848 GCA_044340175.1 Verrucomicrobiaceae bacterium | reverse complement strand
GTTTTGATCCTGCCACAGCGCTGAAGGGCATGCCCGGGCGCAAATTGGGCGCTGGCACGATCGGCCTCCAGAGTCATGATCCTGATAGCGTGACCTACTATGAGAAGATTCTCCTGAAGATCACCGACTGATCCCTTCAAGTTCACGCGCTGGTTCGCTCCGCAGTGGAGCGGGCCAGCGCTTTTTTTTGGGCAGGCCCGGAGGGGTGTGCTAGCTTCCGATTGCTGCTATTCGAAATGATCTTCTGATCACTGCGGCATCTTCGTCCGCATTTTTTAACCTCCTATTACCTTGTTTTGATGAATCCGCGTGTCGTTCTGGTCGTGAGTTCCCTTTTGTTGAGTGTTGCGATTGGCTGGGTGATCGCGCGTTCGGGTGGCGAAGGGAAACGCGGAGCCGTGGGAAGATCGAGACCTCTGATTGGTCTTTCGATGGACACGCTGAAGGAGGAACGCTGGCAGGTGGATCGGGATCTTTTTTTGGCGCGTGCGGAGGCGCTGGGAGCGGAAGTACTGGTGCAGTCGGCCAACAGTGATGACTCAGTGCAATTGACGCAGGTGCAGAGCCTGATCACCCAAGGCGTGGATGCGCTGGTGATCATCCCGCACAATGGCGAGGCCATGGCCAAGGCGGTGGCACTGGCGCATGCGGCAGGGGTGCCCGTGCTTTCTTATGATCGCCTGATCACAGGCTGTGATCTGGATTTGTACATCACTTTTGATAATGTGAAGGTGGGCGAGTTGCAGGCGCGTTTCCTCGAGGCGCGGATTCCGGCAGGGGGAAAGCTGAGGCTGGTGCGCATTTATGGTTCGAAGACCGACAACAACGCAGCGCTCTTCAAACAAGGTCAGGACAACGTGTTGAAACCCTTGATCGAAGCCGGCCGGGTGGAGGTGGTGTTCGAGGACTGGGCCGCGGATTGGAAGCCGGAGAATGCTAAGAAGATCATGAATGCGGCGATCACAACTGCGGGGACAAGCATTGATGCGGTGCTGGCCTCGAACGACGGCACGGCGGGGGGCGCGATTCAGGCGCTGACGGAAGAAGGGTTGGCGGGCAAGGTACTGGTGACGGGTCAGGATGGTGATCTCGCCGCCTGTCAAAGAATCGTGCAGGGCACCCAAACGATGACGGTTTATAAGCCCATCAAAGAACTGGCGAATCGCGCGGCAGAAGCGGCGGTGCGTTTGGCGAAGCGGCAGCCGGTGATTGCTCGGGCAGGCATCGACAACGGCAAGGTCGAGGTGCCGAGCATGCTGCTGGAGATCCTTGCGGTGACCAAAGAAAACCTCCGGGAAACCATCGTCGCAGACGGGTTTCGCTCGGAGGCAGAGGTTTTTGGGAAGCCCTGAAGAGGGGGCTTACTTCACAGCGGGAGCTGCAGGTTTGGCATGAGCGCCGCCGGTATTGGTCGGCGCAAATTTAGCGACCAGGAAGGCACCTGAGGCGGCTAGGACGCAGCCCAAGATGAAGGGCAGAGGCAGCGCCTTGAGACCTCCTTCAGGCGGGTGTATGGTCATGGCGACGATCGTGTTCACGATGGGTGCGCCAGCGAACACGATGGGCATGACGGCAGCCGCCGCAGCGCCTTTGAAAATGGGGGAAGCCGCACCAAGCGCCAGGACCAGCGTGAATGCGCCGAGGGCACCTGCCGTGCCAGCGATGAGGCTCCAGGTGATGCCGCTGCCGGTGAAGCTCCAGTCAGAACCGCGCAGTTTGAGCATCGAAGCTGCAGCGATGCCGATCAGGGCATAAGCGATGCAGACAAACAGAAAGGCTTTGAGGCTAGCGTGGGGTGTCTCGGTGCCCATGGGCATGAGGCCGCGTCCTTTGTGCAGGAGGACACCATAAACGCCCCAGGACAGGACGGTGAGAAGGGCAAAGACGATCCAATTCATATTTCGCATGGGAGGGGTGGTTGAGAGTGAGTGAGGTAAAGCGTTACGAGATCGTGTTCTCGCGTGGGCTCAATGATTTTATTCAAAAATCAGACGGGCGGGTGGCGGCGGAGGGTATTTTCAGGGGCCACTTCCAGACAGGAACGGATTCGTTCAGGGATAGGCACCGCTGACATCTGCCCTGAGACAGGGTCTTTGCGGACGCAAGCGGCGGCCATGCGGCCCTCTCCCGAGAGCGTTTTGTCCTCTTTCCAAACACGGATGAGGTAGCGCACGGCTTTGGTCCGGATTTCTTCGACGAGCAGTTCCACCTGATAGACTTCTTGGAACCTCAGCGGCGCATGGAAGTCGCAAGAAGCATGGACACGCGGCCAAGCCACACGCTCGCCGTCAGGGATGAGTGCAGGATCTTCCCAGATGGACAGCTCGATGGAGCGGAAGAAAGCGTGCTCGGCGCGCTCCATGAAACGGAAGAAATTGGAGAAATGGACGATGCCCGCCATGTCAGTGTCAGAGAACTGGACGCGGTCGGTATAAACAAAACGATGTTCAGCCATGATAGGAAGAAAAAGTCGGGGCGTGGTTTGATGTCATGATCATCCCGGGCAAGCCTCCGCCTTGAGATGGTACGCGGGGAGGGGGTCGAACCCTCGACCAATTGGTTAAAAGCCAACTGCTCTACCACTGAGCTACCCGCGCTCAAATTGGGGGCCGAGTTAATACTCCGTTGAGAGGGGCTTGCAAGCAGGAATCATCCCCAGAGTGGAGTTTTTCGGCAAGGACCGCCAGATCCAAGGTGGGTCGGTCCAGGAGGCAGGCGTATAGACCCGCCTGAATGGCTCCCATGAGATCGGCTTTGTGTTCATCGCCGATGTGTAGGGCGGTGTGGGCGGGGATGCCTGCTTGCGACAAAGCGTGGGCGAAAAGGCGGGGGTTTGGCTTGGAGGCACCGACTTGGCTAGAGAGGGTGATGGTCTGAAAGTGTTCGGCAATGCCCAGTCCCCGAAGAATCGGGTGGAGGCGGAGGTCGAAGTTCGACAGGATGTGCAGCGGGGCGATGTCGGCAAGGCGCTGAAGCGCCTGTGGGACGTCAGGGAAAAGTCGCCATGCGGTGGGCTGCGCAAAATGGTCGTACAATTCCGCGAACAGTGGATCCAGTCGGGAGTCTTCGATGGGCGCGCACAGGGCGTGCTCGAAAGTGCTCTTCACAACGGCGCGCCACCACGAGCGATCATCGTCGAGAGGGGCGGACTCGCTGGAGAGGAGAGTTGCGAGGTGTTGTTTCCAGGCCTGCCGAAAGGCAGTGTCTAGCGAGGCGGGATCGCAGCTGAGAGAGTGTTCTCCCGCGATGCGCGCATAGGTGGCACCGACGGGCTCAGTCAGATGAAAGAGCGTTCCTGCGGCGTCCAGAAACAGGCCTCGGAAAGGCATGGGAGCGTGCCCGGCTTAGGGGGTCACGCTGCGGGAGCTTTTACCGCTTTTGCCTGAGTCATAAGGCGCGGCTTCTGGCTCGGCAGAGATGTCAGCAGGGACCTTGTATTTGTTCTGGCATTTTTTGCAGAAAGAGCATCCGACGTCATTTCGGCTGCCCACCATCCAAGGTTTGGTGTTGCAGGAGGCGAGGAGAGTGAGAGAGACAAGTGCGATGAGCCATTTCATAACGGAAGAGTCTCAGTTTGGCGGGTGACAGCGGTGGTTGTCAAAACAAATCCTCTGGTGGAAAGAATTTAGAAGGTAGTGAGGGGTGAAGGGGGATTGTTCATGCATTCATGAAAAATGTGTGAGAGAGGGGAGCATGACGAGAACGGTAAACTGTATTTTGACCCATCCGGGTGGGGCGCATAAGGATGAATTCATGGCGTGCTGCGTATTGATCGCCGAACACAACGCGCCGGTACTGCGGCGGGAGCCGGTGCAAGCAGACATGGATGATCCTGAGACAGTGGTGGTGGATGTCGGGGGCGAGCATGATCCGCTGCGGGGGAATTTTGATCATCATCATTTTCCCAGGGACGCGACACCGCTGTGTGCGCTGAGTCTAGTGCTGAAGGATTTGGGTCTGTACGAGGATGCACGCGCGTTTTGCGACTGGTTGGAGCCTGCGGAATGGTTTGACTGCCGGGGACCCTCCACGACGGCGAACTGGCTAGGGGTGGACCGGCGGGTGGTGGGGCAGTTGAGTTCGCCGATCGATCTGACGTTGGTGCGCAGGTTTGCGGCGCAGACGGAATTGCATCCTGGAGACACACTCTATGAGGTGATGCGCTATGTGGGTGAAGACATGCTGGGCTACCTGCGTGGGTTGAGGGAGCGTTTGCGCTTCATTGCGGATCATGCGGAGTTTTGGCAGATCGAGGGCACGCAAGGGCCTTTGGAGGTGCTCTTTTTGCCGCGCACGGAGGGCATGGCTGGTGAGCCTGGGTATGGCCTGCCGCGTTACATCGCGGAAAGCGGTCGCTCGCAGTCGGTGGTTGCGATGGTTTACCCAGATCGGCGTGGGACGGGCTATGGGATGGCGCGGTATGAGGACCATCCGGCGTTCAACTTCCGGCAGATCACTGAGTGCCAGGATGTGCATTTTACCCATGCCAGCGGCTTTTTGGCCAAGACCACGGCCTCTGATGTGGGGCGACTGCGAGAGCTGCTGGGGCAGGCCGTGGCGTGAGGGGCTGAGAGGGGCGGTAGGCAATGCCGCTCCCGAGTTTGAGGATCAAAGTTTCTCGATGAAGGCGAGCAGGTCGGCCATGTCCTGCGGGCTGAGGCCGGTTTCGAGCCCTTCGGGCATAAGGCTTTGACCGGTGGAGGTGGAGCCTTGGATTTGGGCGCGGGGTAGGGCAACTTGGGCGCCGCCCATCATTTTGAGGGTGACGCCTGAGGCGTCGTCCTGGGTGATGATGCCAGGAACGAGGGTGCCATCTTTTTTGGTGAAGGTGTAGGCGATGTATTGGGGGGCGACCTCTTTGTGGGGATCGAGGATGGCGGCGAGGATGCCATCGCGGCCGCGGGTTTTAACGGTGACCATGTCGGGGCCGACGGCGATGCCCATGCCTTCGGCGATGTGACAGGCCATGCAGCGGCCGATGAAGTGATTGCGGCCGGCGGCGGGGTCGCCCTTGAGGTCGATGGCGGGGGCGAACTGTTTGGCGACTTCCTCGCGCGAGGGCGGGATCACGGCGGCGAGTTTTTGGCGGGCGAGGGTGGTCAACTTGGCGTCCTTGGACTGGATGAGGTTTTGTACTTGAGCGGCGGAGAGGTCCTTGGCGGCGGGGGAATCGGGCTGGCCGATGGCGTTGAGGAGAAGGGTGGCGCGGTCGGGGCGATCGAGGAGAGCGGTGAGGCTGGCGGTGCGGGCTTTGGGAGCGAGGTCGGACCAGTGGGTGAGGAGGTGGGGGGCGAAGTCTTTGGCGTTGTGCTTGGCGAGGGTGGTGACGGCGGTGGTTTGGATGGCTTCGGGTTGGCCATCGGCGAGGCAGGTTTTGAGGGCGGTGTGGGCGGTGGGTGAGGCGCTGAGACCGAGGAGGCGGATGGCAGCTAGGCGTTCGTTTTCGGAAGAGGCTTCGTTGACGGCGGTTTGGGCAGCGCTAGTGAAGACGTCGGCGAGGTGGCCTGCGGTGTCAGCTTTTTCGATGGAGGTGCCGGCCTTGCGGAGGCCTTCGGCAAGGGCGGTGACGAGTTCGGTCTGGGTGGCGAGGGTTTGCTGGGTGATAAGGGCGAGGGTGGCGGCAACCTCGTCGGATTTGTTTTCAGCGCCGATGGTGACGAGCAGAGGGGTCAAATTGGGCACTGGAGCGTTGCTTTTGAGGGCGGCGGCAAAGACGGGAGCGGCGAAGGCGGGCGGGGCGCTGTGTACAGCGGCGAGGTGCCAGGGGTTTTTGCCTTTGAGGGCAAGGGCGAGTCGGGTGATGGTGGCGTTCTCGGGTTTTTGTTCTCCTGCTGCCAGGAGGTGGGCA
>JBIIUD010000463.1:0-3717 GCA_044340175.1 Verrucomicrobiaceae bacterium | reverse complement strand
CTGGAACGCTGATGACCAGTTCATGCGCCAAGCCCGAGATCAGAAACACGCCCCAAAGGGCCACCCCAGTCCCCCAACGCCTCGCAAAAGGCCGCGCCAGCAGCGCTTGTGACAAATCCCGAAACGCGCGGTTCCATCGCCTCCCCCAAAACTCCGACACAGTGACCGCACATAAGGGAGCATCCATCAAGGGCCGCACCCCCACTCCCATCTGCTGCCAGAAACCCGCTAGCACCCGGAACAGTCCGAAATGGAGCATCAGCACCATTCCAATCATGCCCGTCCATCCTGCCGCCAACGGGTGTTCCCAATGACGCGCCACTCCCCAAATCAAAACAGCGCCCGTCGATAGTGCCGCCCATCCCGCAAACCAAGGCAGGCGTTTTTCAGTCGGACCCAACGGCCTTAACCACTCACCCACATTCATGCCGGGCCAAGTGATGGCAAAAGCCCAAGCGCGCCCTGCTCCCAACCCGGTAGCCTGGGCCAACATCGCTACCTTAGCCAAGGCAAACAAACCACCCGCCAGCAGCCACATCCATAACCAAGCAGGAAGTTCGATCGTTATGTTGGTCGTGTCGGTCATTTCGGTTATTTAAGAAATAGATTAGCAAATAAAAAAAGACGTCCATTCATGGCGCCGTCTTGGATTTTGTCGTGCTGGGTTTCCCAGACAGACCCAGCAGCCGTAAGGCTTTGTCCCCCATGCGCGCCGCCTTCACCAGCGCAGGCGTACTCACCCGATCCAATTGTGAGCTGAACGTCAGCGACAATTCAAAAAAGTCCCGCATCTTCTCCAGCCTAGCCCGCACGAGCGCCTCGCCCGGGTCGCCGGCGTCCGTGTCCAGGCAGTCATCAATCAGTTTCAATGTCGGATCAATTTCCCGTTTGCGCCTTTCGTTCATGATCACGCGAAACATCTCAAAGACATCAGACATGCTTTCGAAATGGTCCCGGCGATCTCCCGGCAGATGCGTCACCTTGACGATACCCCAGTTTTGCAATTCCCGTAGTGCCACGCTCACATTCGAGCGCGCCAATACCAGCGTCTGACAGATTTCCTCCGCATGGAGCGGTCGATCCGAGAGATAAAGCAAAGCGTGGATCTGTGCCACCGTGCGGTTGATCCCCCAGCGCGTCCCCATTTCGCCCCAGTGGAGGATGAACTTGCGAGCGGTTTCGGGTAAGGTTTCCATGCCGTTTATTTCTGTCATTACAGAAATATCAGATGACGTCAGTGCCGTCAACGAGAAATTGTTGCCAAAGCTGACGGCTCGTACGCCTTTGATGCACACGAACGCAAAAGGCAGATCAATCGGTGACACATTTTGACTGTGCAGGCGTTTCAAAGCCTACGCTTTCAATGAAAACTCTCTTTGTCCTTTTGATCCTTGCACTCCTTGTGCCGTGCCGCGCTCAGCAGATCATGCCCAAGGGCAAAGGCAAAGGCAAAGGCAAAGCGAAGGCCAAGGCTGCGGCTTCCTTGCCCCCACGCTTGTTCGTCCCATTAGGCCAGCGCATTACGGGCAGTGACCCGAAGCTCCACCGCGATTTCCCAGACTTTGCCATCACTCCAGATCTCACTCTGTGGATGACCTATATTGAACACAATGGCACGCAAGATACACTGCATCTTGCCACCCGCGAGGCCGGGCAGTGGAAGTCGGTGACCGAGGTGTCCAAACCTGGCGTTATCCACCAGCCCGCCCTCGCTGCGGATGGAGAAAACGGAGTGTGGTGTTTTTGGGCACAGGTGAATGAAAAGGACGTCATGACACTGCGGGCCCGGCGGTTCGTCGGTGGCAAATCGGAGGATGAGATGGAGCTCGCCGCCGTCTCCGATGCAGGCTCGACCTTTGCAGATGCCGCCACCGACGCGGCAGGTCGGGTGTGGGTGACCTGGCAGGAGGTGCGGCCAGGTTCTTCACAAATCTGGACACGGCACTGGAGCGCTGACCATAAGGCGTGGTCAGCAGCCATCCGTGTTTCTTCAAAGCAAGACGCAGGCAGCTGGGAGCCGCGGCTCGCCTGCACGGACAGCGATGGCGCATGGATCGTTTATGATTCCTCAGCTGGGAGCGAGTTCAATCTGCGCCTTGCGCGGGTAAAACAGGATGGCACCGTTGAAGCCAAGACTTTGGTGGCGACTCCGGATTACGAGGCACGGGCGAGTGTTGCGGCAGACGGCAAGGGTGGCTTGTGGATCGCTGCTGAGCGTGGCCGCCAGCAGTGGGGTCTTGATTCTCGTGGGCACGAAAACACCATGGGGCTGAACGCGCAAAAACGCTTGTTGCTAGGCCGCTATGACATCACCACGGGCCAGTTCACCGAAGTGGCCGTGCCCCACCATGGTCGCCCCACCCCCTACCCCGACCCCAGCCCCGGCTATGCCGTGAATCTTCCCTCCGTCGCCGTGCGTGAGGACGGCCAGGTGTGGCTGAGCTATCGCTACTTCGCCAACACACTTTGGCGTGCGGCTGTGACTCGTTATGATCCGCAAACCAAGCGCTGGGCAGAGCCCGCTGCGCTGCCTGACAGCACCATGGGCCAAGATCGTCGTCAAGAGCTGCAGGTCGGGCCAAAGGGCGGTGTGTGGGTCACCTGGGCCACTGACAAACGCACCAGTAAGGCTAGCGGCACCGCAGAGATTCATTCTGCCTTGATCAACCATGACGCTGATTGGCCTCTGATGGAACGGGAGCCCGAGGCCGCCGTCGCCCGAGCCACGGAGCCAGAACCTTACTTCAACGAGACCACCCCTGCCCGCCCGCTTACCGAGCATCACACTTGGACGATTGACGGCAAAACCTATCGCCTCGTGTGGGGAGACCTGCATCGCCATACCGACATCTCCAACTGCCGCACCGGGTTCGACGGCTGTATCGTGGAGCACTATCGTTACGCCTATGATCTCGCTGGACTCGATTTCCTGGGCACTTCGGATCATACCGATATCGGAAAGATTTACTCGCCCTACGAATGGTGGCACACGCAGCGGCAAGTGGATGCGTTTCATGCTCCTGGTCATTTCGCCTCGCTCTACGCCTATGAACGCGAGCAGCCGTTCCCTTGGGGGCATCGAAACATTGTGTTTGCAAAGCGTGGCGGACCGATCGTGTACATCAACCGCGCTTACTATCGTCAATCGCCATGGCAGGTGGCCTTGCCAATCGCACCAGGCATCCAACCCATTCAGCCTACTGAACTCTGGGACATTTTGAAACGCTACCATCAGCCCGTGGCCATCATCAGCCACACCGGTGCGACGGGAATGGGCACCGATTGGACGAAGTATGATCAGGGCATCGACAACACCTATGAAAACACCGTCGAAATCTTCCAGGGTGCCCGGGTGAGCTACGAGGGTCTCGGCGCGCCGCAACCCACCGTTGGCCTGCGCAAATCAGAAAACTATACCCCTCACAAACTCGCCGGTGATGAGCACCCCAAACCACCTGGTGTCATCAGCGACTTCGACGCCGGCTTCAAAGCTAACCCCGGCTACAACCTAGGCGTTTATCAGAAAGCACTCGAAGTCGGGCACAAGCTGAGCGTGTTCGCTTCCAGCGACCACATCGCCACTCACACCTCCTTTGGCGGTGTGTATGTCGAGGACTTCACACGTGAGGGCATCATCGCCGGCTTCAAAGCCCGCCGCACCTGCGCCGCAACGGACAAAATCTTCGTCGAACTCAGTAGCGGTGATCATCTCAGGGG
>JBIIUD010000189.1:0-5882 GCA_044340175.1 Verrucomicrobiaceae bacterium | reverse complement strand
AATCCGGAGATCAAGCGCTCGAACATCAGCGGATTTAAGGATCAGGTGACGGTGCTGGAGGGGGAGCTGAGCGATGCGGCGTTCGTGGCTGCTGCCTTGGAGAGCTTCAAGCCGGATGCGATCATTCACTTGGCGGGGCGAGCTGGTGTGCGCCCTTCCATCGAACAGCCGGAGCTGTACATTGATGTGAACATCAAAGGCACGTTTTATCTTCTGGAGGCGGCGCGGAAGCTGGGTACGAAGCATTTTGTCTTTGCAAGCAGTTCCTCCGTTTATGGGGTGAACAAGAAGGTGCCGTTCAGTGAAGAAGACGCGATTTTGCAGACGATCAGCCCCTATGCGATGACGAAGATGGCAGGGGAGCAGATGTGCTCCAACTACTCACAGCTCTACGGGCTGCGCACGGTCTGCCTGCGTTTCTTCACCGTGTATGGTCCGCGTCAGCGGCCGGACTTGGCGATTTCGAAGTTCACCCGTCGAATTGAGGATGGGCAGTCGATTGACAAATACGGCGCGGGTCATACGGCGCGGGATTACACCTTTGTGAGTGACATCGTGGACGGTATCCTGGGCGCTCTACGCTACAGCGAGGGGCCGCTGTGTGACATTTTTAATTTGGGAGGCTCACAAACGGTGACGCTGAATGAGATGATCGCAACCATTGAGGAAGCGGTCGGCAAACAGGCGATCATCAATGAGATGCCGGAGCAGCCGGGGGATGTGCCTTTGACCTCGGCGGATGTGAGCAAGGCGACGCGGTTGTTGAATTTCAAACCGACCACGCACATCAAAGACGGTATTCCGCAGTTTGTGGAATGGTTCCGGAAGATGCGGGCGGACGGGGTGGCCTGTTAGCGACTTGACTGATTGTGGGGTGAGCCGCTGGCTCGCCTGACGATTGCTGAGGCGACCGTGCCGGTCGCTCCACGGGGGGGCGTGGATCCTGAGGGCTGTGGAATGGAGGCAAGGGGCTTCTCTTGGGCTCCCCAGCCACTGGTCGCTGCGCGGCAAAGACTCACGTCTTCGGCTACGAGGCTGGGGCTTCGCGCTTGAGCACTGGCTTGCTCGACGACGGCTGAGGCGACCGGGCCGGTCGCTGCACGGGCGGGGGGATCACTCGAGATTGAGGATTTCTTCGGCGATTTCGTCCCAGAGTTTGTCGATCTCGATGAGTTTGACAGCGGCTTTGCTGGCTTTGGCGAACCAGTAGTGGGCATTGCCGACGTCACCTTCGATGAGGTGCAGCAGGGCGTGAATCCAGGAGCCGTGACGGCTGGAGATGTCTTGGGCGATGTTATGGGAGTCCTCCCAATTACCTTTTTTGGCGTGCCACAGCGCCAGGGCCTCTCGGCTGAGTCCGGGAGGCGGGGTGGTGTCGGTCAAAGCGGAGGCCTTGAGTTCGGCGGCGGTCATGGCGGTGGCTTGAGGTGAGGATCAATCCTCGGGCATGGCGCGGCCTTTGGTTTCAGGCAGGAACACCAGGGCGACCAGACCGAGCAGGAAGACGACGCTCATGTAGGAGCAGGCGTTGCGGAAGGCTTCCAGTTTGGCTTCCGGCGTGGTGGCACCGGCTTTGAGGGCGGCCTGTAGGCTGCCGAGGGTGAAGGGACCGCTGGCGGCGACGAAGCGGCCGACGTTGTAGCAGAAGCTGGTGCCGGTGCTGCGCAGGCTGGTGGGGAAGAGTTCTGGCAGGTAAATGGCAAAGCCGGCGAAGAGGGCAAGCTGGCAGCCACCCATGACGGCGCTCATCCAAATATCGCTACGGCCATCAAACATCTGGAAGTAGCCGACGGTGGAGACAAGTGCGGCGATGTAGGCGATGGCGAAGGCTTTTTTGCGGCCAAGGCTTTGGGCGAACTTGGTGAACAGCAGCATGCCGATGAAGGCGCCGATGTTTTGGACGATGGAGTTGACGCCGATCCAGTAAGTTTTCTCGCCGATGATTTTGTCTGCAGGGACGCCTTCCGCCTCTAGGGAGCGCTGCATGACATCGCCCACGAGTTCAGGGCTGAAGAAACCGATGCCCCAGAGGCCAATGACGCCTGCGATGCAGAGCACCATGCCGAGCAGGGCATTTTTGCGCCAGCGGACATCCCCGAGTAGGGCAGTGTAGGAGCCGAATTTGACGCCGCTAAGTTTGCCGGCGGCTTGGGCTTTGACCCATTTTTCGGGTTCCTTGAGGCGCATCTGAATGAACACGCAGAGAAAAGCGGGTAGGGCACCGATGAGGAACATGTACTTCCAAGCGGTGCCGGGTTCGATGGCTTTGACAGCCTCAAGATTGCCCATGTACATGCTGATCAAACCGGCGGTGACGTTGCCGACGGCGGAGAGTGCCTGAAGCGTGCCGAGGGCACCGGTGCGGGAGCGGTCAGGCAGGGTGTCTGCAACGAGGGCGACGGCGAGACCGAAGACACCCCCGACGCCGAGTCCGGTTAGGAAGCGATAGATGGCAAAGTCCACCCAGCCTTTAGAGAAAGCGGAGAGGCCGGTGCAAACAGAGTAAATGAGGACGGTGAGAGTCAGTGTCTTAGCCCGGCCGATGCGGTCACCCACGGAGCCAAAGATCAGGCCGCCTGTGGCCCAGCCGGCGACGAAGATGGAGGTGGCATAGCCGCCGTACTTGATGGGATCCATGCCAGGAGGCAGCAGGGCCTTCATGGCTGAATTGCGAGCAAGCAAGAAAAGCTGCTGATCCAAGCAGTCGAACAACCACGCCAGTGAGGCGACGATGAAGACAAACCAATGGTAGGATGTCAGGTGTTTGTACCACGGGGCGTTGTCGTCAAGAGTGGGGGCGGAATGGCTCATGGGCAGCTAGGTTGAAGCAGGTGGGTGGGGATGACAATACTGAAAAAGCAGAAAATCGGGGTCATCGATCAACGCTGCACTTTGGCGTCGGCCCCAGCGATGAGGGCCTGAACTTCAGCGAGGGTGGCCATGCTGGTGTCGCCTGGGGTGGTCATGGCGAGGGCACCATGGGCAGTGCCGAGGTCCAGTGCTTTTTGTGGATCTCCCGTTGTGAGGAGGCCGTGGATCAGTCCGGCCACGAAGCTGTCGCCTGCGCCGATGCGGTCGAGGATATCAAAGCGGGCGTAGTCGCGGCTGCGGTAGAACTCGCCCTCATGCCAAGCCAGCGCGCTCCAGTCGTTGACGTTGGCGGTGTGGACGCGGCGCAGGGTGGCGGCGATGGTTTTCAAATTGGGGTACTCGCTCGCGAGCTGCGACATCAGGGGGCGCAGGGCGGCGCATTCCCAATGGAAAAGGTCGCCCGCGTCCGGATCACAGGGGCCGGCTTTGGGGGGATTGTCGGTGAGCACACCGATCATGACATCGACATAAGGAGCGAGACGGTGGTTGAGGTCCTGGGCGGCGGCGAAACCTCCGCGCTCTTGCCAGAGTGAGGGGCGGTAATTGAGGTCGTAGGAGACGGTGACGCCATGGCGTTTGGCGGCCTCACAGGCTTCGATGGTGAGTTCGGCGGTGCTTTCGGAGAGCCCGGCGAAGATGCCGCCGGTGTGCAGCCACTTGCAACCGGTGGCGGTGAAGAGGGTATCCCAGTCGAAGTCGCCGGGCTGGAGCTGGGAAGCCGCGCTGTGACCCCGGTCCACACTGCCTTTGGCACCGCGAACGCCGAAGCCGCGTTCGGTGAAGTTGATGGGATTGCGCACGCGTTTGCCCATGCCATCATAGGGCACCCATTTGATGTGGGAGGTGTCCAGGCCGCCCTGGAGGATGAGGTCTTCAATCAGGCGGCCGATCTCGTTGTCGGCAAAGGCGGTCAGGATACCGGCGGGGTGGCCGAAGCAGCGGCGGAGTCCACGGGCGACGTTGTATTCGCCGCCGCCTTCCCAGGTGGTGAAGTGGCGGGAGGTGCGGATGCGGCCTTCACCGGGGTCGAGACGGAGAAGGACTTCACCAAGGGAGAGGAGGTCTAGAGGCATGGTCCGTATAAGAAGAGTGAAAAGGGACGCGTGAAAAGGGAAAAGGGATGGAAATGCTGCTCGGAGTGCGTTTGAATGGCCTGCTATGAATTTCCGACCCTTATTGTTGAGTACTGCTGTCACACTCCTGGCTAGCTTTGCGGCCGCAGGTGAGACCGTGATTTTGTTTGATGGCAAAAACCTGGATCAATGGCAGGACGGCAAGGGGGGAGCGCCTGGGGCGGGATGGGTGATCGAGGCTGATGGTTCGCTGTTCAGAAAAGAAAAATCCGGAGATATCCTGACGAAGAAGAGCTTTGCGAATTTTGTGATGGAGTGGGAATGGAAGATCGCTGAGGGCGGCAATAGCGGGGTGAAATACTGGGTAAATCCGATTGCAAAGCAGAATCTGGGTTTTGAATACCAACTCATTGATGACGAACGCCACGCGGATGCGAAGAACGGGGCTAAACGCCAAACGGGTGCGATTTATGATGTGCAGGGTGCCTCTGCGGACAAGCCGGTAAAGCCGGCGGGTGAGTGGAATTCGAGTCAACTGATCGTGAAGGGCAAGATCCTCCAGCATTGGTTGAATGGTCAATTGGTGGCTGAAGCGGATACAGGCAGTGAGAAGTGGAAGGAGCTGTTTGCGCAGAGCAAGTATGTGAAATATGCCGATCAAGGGTTTGCGCCAGGCAGCGGTAAGATCCTACTGCAAGATCATGGTGATCAGGTTTGGTTCCGTAACATTCACCTGACGCAACTGGACGACTGATGTCTATGGACACCTCAGGGAAGCTAGCATCGGCTCGACTTTATGGCATTGCCGACTTAGGCTATGTCTCGACCTGTGAACTGGTCTCGATGACGCGTTCATTGTGTGTGGGTGGGGTGGATGTGCTGCAACTGCGGGCAAAAGGCTTTAAGGCGGGGGAGATTGAAACCTTTGCGCGTAGTCTGCTGCCGGTGACACGGGATTTTGGGGTGCCTTTGGTGATCAATGACCACCCCGAAGTGGCCGCTGAGGTGGGGGCTGAGGGCGTGCATGTCGGGCAGGATGACGAGGCGGTGGCCAAGGCGCGCGCCCTGGTGGGGAGCGGATGTTGGGTGGGGAAATCGACGCATTCTCTGGCCCAGGCGGTGGCGGCCCAGGCGGAGGGTGCCGATTACATCGGCTTTGGTCCGCTTTATGCCACGGGAACAAAACCGGATTACGTGCCCATTGGGCTGGTGGACATCGCTGAGGTGCATCGGAGAGTGAGTCTGCCTATTTTTTGCATTGGCGGCGTCAATGACGCGCGGTTGGCGGAGGTGCTCAGTGCCGGGGCGCGGCGCGTGGTGGTGGTGTCGGCTTTTCTTCAGGCGGTGGATGTGGTGGTGGCGGTGCGGGAGATGAAGCGGAGGCTGCTGGAAACGTAGTTGGGGAAGAGGGCGTGTTGAAGGCCGTTCCCAAACGCGTTTTTGCAAATGCGCCTACCGTAGTTCGGGCAAGCTAGAAGCTTGCCCCACTTTGGACTGCACGCAGCCAGTTTAGGTGAGCGCAGCGTTGCGGGCGGAACTCGTTTTTCCCACCGCCGACTGGGTTGTGTGGACTTGCGGAGGATTGCGGCGTATGGAAGGGCGACTTTTTTTATGCGCATAGAACTCATCAATACGGGGACCGAGCTGGTGCTTGGGGATACGATCAACACGAACGCTGCCTGGATCGGCCAGCGGCTGGCGGCTTTGGGGCTGATGGTGGGGCGGCAGACGATCGTTCCGGATGGGGCGGTGATTGGCGAGGTGCTGGCCGAGGCGGCGGGGCGGAGTGATGTGGTCATCGCGACGGGTGGTCTAGGGCCGACCAATGACGATGTGACCCGGGAGATCACGGCGGGACTTTTGGGTTTGCCGATGGATGTGGACCCGGGGGTGGTGGCGCATTTGGAGGCCTATTTTCACAAGAGGGGACGAGAGGTG
>JBIIUD010000188.1:0-5885 GCA_044340175.1 Verrucomicrobiaceae bacterium | reverse complement strand
CGCCTCCCTCAACAAGGGCCTCAAAGATTACCTTCTGAGCACGGATGCGGATGTGGTCTGCCTCCAGGAAACCAAAGCGGAAGCGGATCAAGTGGACCTTTCCTTTCTGGATGGCTGGCACTCGGTCTGGAACAGTGCGGAGAAAAAAGGCTACTCCGGCACCTGCATCTTGAGCCGCCAACCCGTGGCGCTGCACTCGCTCGGTTTGGGCAGCACTGAGCACGACAAAGAAGGCCGCGTCATCACGGTGACCCTGCCCGAATTCCATCTGGTGAATGTTTACACGCCCAATGCCAAAGCCGAACTGGCCCGCCTATCCTATCGCATGGAGTGGGATGCGGCTTTTCGCGAGCATTTGAAAAAACTGGAGGCGAGCAAGCCTGTCATGGTGTGTGGCGACCTCAACTGTGCGCACCAGGAGATCGATTTGGCCAATCCCAAGAGCAATCGCAACAACCCTGGTTTCAGCGATGCCGAGCGTGCCAGCTTCACGCGTCACTTGGAGGCTGGTTTTTTGGATGTGTTTCGTGAGTTTGATCCCAATCCTGGACGCTACACCTGGTGGACGATGCGCACGGGTGGCGCTGCCAGGGAAAAGAACATCGGGTGGCGGCTCGACTATTGGTTGGCTTCGGCCGCGCTTCGTCCCGCGCTCAAAAACTGCGTCATTCGAGCAGATGTGTATGGCTCCGATCACTGCCCGGTGGAGGTGGAGGTTGCGACCGCGTAGCCCTGCCTGCCCATTGAATTCCGTATTTTCTGGCGAATGAATAGGGCATGCCGCGCGCCCACTCTGATCGTTCACCTTCATTTGCTTACCTGGGAATCGAAGGAGGTGGCACTCGCACCACGGTGCGGCTCGAGGCGGCATCCGGTGCGGTGCTGGCAGAGTTTGCTACGGGGCCGGCGGTGCTTTCTCTGATCTCCGATCGTGAGCTTCAGTGGCATCTGCGGGACATCGCGGCGCGGCTACCGTGCCTGCCGTCGGCCATTGGCATCGGGCTGGCAGGGGTGCGGACGGAAACGGATGCCGAGCGCCTGCGCCGTGCGGCCTCGCGGGTCTGGCCGCAGGTGCCTTGTGTGGCCACGAATGATCTGGAAACGGCGCTGGCGGCAGTGCCGCTGTCAAAGAAACCCAGCATCCGAGTCTTGGTGCTCAGCGGCACGGGCTCGTGTTGCTTTGGACGGGCGGCGGATGGGCGCACCGCAAAGGTCGGCGGACGAGGGCATGTCATTGGGGATCGTGCCAGTGCCTGTGACATCGGTCTGCGGGCGCTGCGTGCGGTCATTGCAGATCTCGATCATCGGGGTCAAATGGGCGCTCTCGGTGCCGCCCTGCTGAACGCGCTGATGTTCAACGAACCGGAGCAGCTCATCCCGTGGTCTGTGCAAGCGACGAAAACCGAGATCGGCAACCTCGCCGTCACCGTGTTCGCCGCCGCGGCCAAAGGCGATAAGCTGGCCAAGAAACTGTTGGCGGATTCTGCCACCATGCTGGCCGAAGACGCGGCCGCCTGTGCCAGTCAACTTCGGCGTGCGGATGAAGCGGTTGAGTTTGTCTTCAATGGCGGGGTGCTGCTGAAGAACCCTGCGTTTTTGAAGGACGTCTGCCGCCGTCTGCGCGCGGCCATCCCAGGGGCGCAAATGATTCCCCTTAGCGTGCCTTCTGTCCTTGGGGCGATGGCGCTGGCACGTGCGCAAACAGCGGCGCGCCCGGCCCGGGCGCACAGTCCAGCGCGCGAGCGATTTCAGGCTCTCACCCTGCCCGCACCGCTGGCAGATCTGCAGGTTCTAGCCGCCTCGCCCACGGAGCGGCGCAATCCGCGCAGTTTGAAGCTCGACACGCTGCCGGTTGAAAAGGCCGTGGCGCTGATGCTGGATGAGGACGCGGGCATTCCGGCTGCCCTGCGCAAGGAGCAGCGCCAGATCGCTCAAATCGCCAAAAAAGTGGCGCAGGCTTTTGCTGCGGGCGGGCATTTGTTTTATGTCGGTGCGGGGACCAGTGGTCGTCTCGGTGTGCTGGATGCCAGCGAGATACCGCCTACCTTCCGAGCGCCGCGTGAGCAGGTGCAGGGCATCATCGCAGGCGGGCGGCAGGCGCTTTGGAGTGCGGTGGAAGGGGCTGAAGACGATGTTCAAGCAGGTGCGGCGGCGATGAGTCACCGCCGAGTGGGGAAAAAGGATGTGGTCATTGGCATCGCCGCCAGCGGGCGCACGCCGTTTGTTTGGGGTGCCCTGCATGAGGCGCGGCGGCGCGGTGCGGTGACGGTGATGCTTTGTTTCAACCCAGCCATGCGCCAAGCGGTGAAGCGTTTGCAGGGGGAGGATCAAGCTTGGGCGCCGGACGTTGTGCTCGCCTTCGACGTGGGTCCGGAGGTGCTCACCGGATCGACGCGCTTGAAATCCGGCACCGCCACTAAGCTCGTGCTCAACCTGATCTCCACCTTGGCCATGGTGCAGTCGGGTAAGGTCATCAGTAACCTGATGGTGGATCTGAACCCTTCGAACGTGAAGCTCCGAGATCGAGCGGTGCGCATGGTCGCCGAACTCACCGGTCAGCGTCCCGAAGCTGCGCACACGGCGCTTGCGGCTTCGGGTTGGGTGGTGAAGAAAGCCTGTGCGCGTTTGGGGCTTTGAAAAGCCGTCCCTTCTTGACCCGCCCCCTTCTCTGGATTCCATTGGCGCACTTGTGACCCTACTGCCGGACCCGCTGCCGCCGCCCAACCGCCTGTTCCGGATGTATGATGCCGGAGAGATCAGCCGGGAAGTTTTTCATGCCGCCATGCGGGTGCACGCGGAAGGCTTGATCGCTGAGATGGAAGAGGCGCGGCTGAACCCCTGGGCGGCTGCGTTGGAGGAAGTGAAGCGCCGTTTTGCTGAGGCGAAGCTCACCCGGCGGCACAATGAAGAAGACATCCGGGAAATCTTCACCGCACTCTCAGAACTCAACGAGTTCCCGCCTGCGCTGCACCTTTGGAATGCCCAGCACAAGCATGTGCCGTTGCGCTGTTTTTTTCGCCCAAGTCAAGAGCCTGTGTTTCGTGTGCTCGATCTCAAAACAGGCACCTACCGCGCCCGGATCACTGTCGAATACGGGGCCAGTGCAAAAAACGAAGCCACCCGCGAGGAGATCGATCTCGTGCGGGAGGCGGACGGAAAACTGCAGTTGCGCGACCGCAAACGGCTGGCTTGAGCGGGTCTCAGGTCGTTGCGCCTGATAGCTGCTCCATTTCGGCAGCAGCCTTTTCCCATTCGGTGGTTTTTTTGTGCGTCTCGGCGTCGAGGGCATCCAGTTCCTGCTGCAAGGTTCGGGACAGGGCGGTATCGGCAAAGGTGGCGGGGTCCTGCAGGGCCTGTTCGACGACACGCTTGCGGGCTTCGATGGCTTCCAATCGGGCTTCGATGTCTGCGATCTTGGTTTCGAGGTCCTTCTTGCGTTTGCTGCGCGCGTTGCGGGCTTCCGCTTCCAGCCGTTTTTGTTCCTTGCTCTTGGCCCCGCCACCGCTGGTGGGGGTGTTGGTGCGCATGACGCCGGGTTGATGATTGGTCAGGCCGGAGCCAGCCGTCAAGGCCGCGCGCTCGGAGGTGGCGTTGGTTTTGTCGAGGTAGTATTGGTAGTCACCCGCATAACGAGTGAGCTGACCACCTGAGACATGCAGGACCACCCGGGCCATGCTGCGGATGAAGTGAACGTCGTGGCTGATGAAGACCAGAGTGCCCTCGTAGTCTTCCAGAGCGCCGACCAACGCGTCGATGCTGCCCATGTCCAGGTGAGTGGTGGGCTCGTCCATGAGCAAAAAGTTCGGTGGCTCCAGCAGCAGGCGCACGAGGGCGAGTCGGCTCTTTTCGCCACCGCTGAGCACGGCTACCGGCTTGAACACATCGTCACCGCGGAACAGAAACGAACCGAGGAGCGTGCGCGCCAGTTGCTCGCCCGGGCGACTCGGCAGGTCCATGGCGGATTGCAGCACTGTGTGCTTCATGTTGAGCGTGTCACCGCGATATTGGGAGAAATAGCCGACCTGGGTGTTGTGTCCGGGCTCGATTTTGCCGGCCTGCGGTGTGAGCACGCCCGCGAGCAGCTTCAGCAGCGTGGACTTGCCCGCACCATTCGGCCCCACGAGAACGATGCGTTCCCCGCGCTCCACTTCGAAGTCTAAGTCTGCGTAAATGGGCAGCTCGCCATAAGCGAAATCGACGCTCTTCATGGCGATGACGCGCTGGCCGGAGCGCTTGGGCTGGGGGAAGCGGAATTTGACCTTCTTCTCATCCGCCACGGGCGCATCGATCTTTTCCATGCGATCGATCATCTTGAGCTTGTCTTGGGCGCGCGAGGCAAAGTTGGCTTTGGCTTTGAAGCGGTCCGCCCAGTCCTTCATCTTCGAGATTTCTTTTTGCTGATTCTCGTAGGCGGCGAGCAACTGCTCCTCACGCGCCGCTTTTTCCCGCAGGTAGGCGTCGTAGTTGCCCTTGTAGCGCGTCACTTTCGAGTGCGCGATTTCCAGGATGGAGTCGCACAGCGCATTCAGGAAAACGCGATCGTGGGAGATCAGCAGGATGGCGCCAGGGTAGCCGGTCAGGTACTCTTGAAACCAAATCAGGGACTCCAGGTCCAGGTGGTTGGTCGGTTCATCCAGCAGCAGCAGGTCGGGTTCTTGCACCAGCAGACGTGCAAGGTGAGCCCGCATGACCCAGCCGCCGCTGAGGGTTTTGGCTTTGCGGTCAAAGTCGGCTTCGCGAAAGGCCAGGCCTTTGAGGATGCGCTTAGCCTTTGGCTCGGCCTCCCAGCGTTCATGCTCGTCACGCACGTGACTGGTGGCGAGGCCAAGCACGGTATCATCCCCCACGGGCGCGCTTTCCTGGGGAAGGAACCCGAGCGTGGCTCCACGCTCCATGCGCACCTCGCCATCGTCCGGTGTGCCATCGCCCATGAGCATGGAGAAAAGCGTGGACTTGCCGGCACCGTTCGGGCCGATGAGACCGACTTTGTCGCCGCGTTGAAGGTGGAAAGAGACACCGGCAAACAGGGTGCGTCCGGCGTAGGTTTTACTGACTTGAGTGACTGAGAGCATGGAATGGGCCGCCCTCCATACTGGCAGTCGGGGTCAGTTGCAAGGAAAGCGGGTGGGGGCTGGCGCACGGTTTGCATTGAATCCTGCCCTGGAAATCCGTAATATCGGCTTCTTCCATGCGATTCCCCGCCACCCTTTTCCTCAGCCTCCTGGCCACCTTCGGTTTGGTTCAATGCAGCACCTCGACCCTGCCGACGGCGGATTCCCTTACCGCCAACGCCCAAATCCTAAGGGAGCAGGCCCGCCCCGAGTTTGAGGAACTGGATCGCCGCCGCGCCGCTGGCAGCCTGTCTGAGGGCGACTATCAAGCCGAAAAGGCCGCCCTAGAAAAACGCATTTCCAATGGCGCACGGGACGCCGCTTGGTCTCGGCACCAGCTCGCCGAGAGCGAGCGCAAGGCCCTTGGACTGCCCACGCCGGACGCACCTCAGGTGGTCATCGCGCCGAATGCTCTCATCGGCGGTGCGGGTGGTGGCGGTGTCTCAGGTGGGGGCAGCCTTTACCGTCCCTTCACCCAGCAGTCGCAGGGGGCTTTCAACAACACCATGAGCAGTGGCATGATCCCAACGGTCAACAACATCAACAACGCCTCGACGATGTATGTGCAACCGGCGCCGCAGTAGCGAAAGCAAAAGCGAAAGCATTCCCACCGTTTGACCCTGAGCCCCGCCTGCGTCACACTGGGGATTCACGATTCACTATGGAGCTCAAACACGGACTGCACCTCGGCTACTGCACCAACATCCACCGCGGGGAAACCTGGGAGGAAACGTGGCGGGGGCTGAAGGATCACACGCTGCGGGTGAAGGCGCG
>JBIIUD010000187.1:0-5898 GCA_044340175.1 Verrucomicrobiaceae bacterium | reverse complement strand
GCGCTTCAAGGCTGCCGGACTCACCGCCCTTCTCGGTTGCGGCTTTGATCCCGGCGTCACCAACGTCTATACCGCCCACGCCCTCAAACATCACTTCAGTAGCATCGACACCCTCGACATCATCGACTGCAACGCGGGCGACCACGGCAAGGCCTTTGCCACCAATTTCAATCCCGAGATCAACCTGCGCGAAGTCACCGCCAACGGACGCTACTGGGAGAACGGCCAGTGGATCGAAACCAAACCGCTGGAACTGAAGCGCAGCTTCACCTTCCCGGACGGCATCGGCCCCAAGAACATCTACTGCCTTTACCACGAAGAACTCGAGTCCCTGACCAAGCACTTCCCCATGCGCCGCGCCCGCTTCTGGATGACCTTTGGCGACGCCTACATCAAGCACATGGAAGTCCTCGTCAACGTCGGCATGACCCGCATCGACCCCGTCATGCACCAGGGCAACGCCATCATCCCCATCGAATTTTTGAAGACCCTGCTCCCCGAGCCCGGCACCCTCGGCGCGGACACCAAAGGCAAGACCTGCATCGGCAACTGGATCGAAGGCACCGGCAAGGACGGCAAACCGCTGCGCTACTACATCTACAACATCAAAGACCACGAAGACTGCTACAAAGAAACCAACAGCCAGGGCGTCAGCTACACCACCGGCGTGCCCGCCATGATCGCCGCCAAGCAGCTCCTCACCAATCCCGCTGAATATCGCCAACCCGGCGTCTGGAACATCGAGCAATTGAACCCCGATCCCTTCATGGCCGACCTCAACGCCCACGGCCTGCCATGGATCGAGACCTACCCCACCGAGCCCCTGCCCGGCGAGTAAATGCACCCTCCTCCACCGTGGTGCGACCGGCTCGGTCGCACCCAGTCTCAGATAGGCTACGGCACCAGCCACAGGAACATCACTGAGCCAGGACTCGCGCCACGGTCATTGCTGTAGCCGGGCACAGTGAGCCCGATGCTGCTGTAGCCGGGCGCAGCACGACCGAAGCTGCTGTAGCCGGGCGCAGTGCGCCCGGAGCGCAAGAGGCGCAGCAGAGAAGTCCCAGAGATTGGCGAGACCGCCTGTTCCATGGCCCCGAAAATCAGCGCTCCTTCACCGTGGTGCGACCGGCTCAGCCGCACCAAGTCTCAGACAGGCTACGGCATCGGCCCCAGGAACATCACTGAGCCAGGACTCGCGCCACGGTCATTGCTGTAGCCGGGCGCAGTGAGCCCGGAGCCCAGGAGGCGCGGCAGAGAAGTCCCAGAGATTGGCGAGACCACCTGTTCCAAGGCCACGAAAATCAGCGCTCCTCCACCGTGGTGCGACCGGCTCGGTCGCACCCAGTCTCAGATAGGCTACGGCACCAGCCACAGGAACATCACTGAGCCAGGACTCGCGCCACGATCAATGCTGTAGCCGGGCGCATTGAGCCCGGAGCACAAGAGGCGCAGCAGAGAAGTCCCAGAGATTGGCCAGACCGCCTGTTCCAAGGCCCCGAAAATCAGCGCTCCTCCACCGTGGTGCGACCGGCTCGGTCGCACTCCGGAGGGCTCCTGCAAAACCCCTACCCCTACCCCTCCTCCCAGCACGCCCCGCAGTCTCGAAAGCCCGCCACCGGTCGCAAGTAGAGATACCCGCACACCCCGCTCTGATCCCAGGGCGGCATCAGGGCCACCGGGCCAAAGGCATACTCGCCTTCGGCCACGCTCTCCAGCACATCCAGTCCTTGCAATCCCGCCGCATCGACCTCCCACACCTCTCCCACCACCGAGACGCCATCCACCGCCTCGACCATCCCAGGATAGCCGCCCAGGTCAAAGATCCGATAGCTTGGCTGCGTGCGCGCCTCATCCACAAAGGTCTGCCCGCGCAGCCAGCCATGATTGCTCAGCCCGCGCTTCAGAGTGCCATAAACAAAAACCAGGGTCTTTTTCATCCCAATTGATCGTCGCGAGATTCGAGCCATTCCGGTCGGGAATAACGTTTCTCCACCAATTCCTCAGCCCGCGCCTTCAGCTCACTCGGCAGGTCGTGAACCACCTGGACCCGACGCGCCAATCGCCCGGCCCAGGTCGGCCAAAACTCCGGCTTCAGCACCACCCGCTGCACGCTCCCCTGATGCAGCAGCCCCAGCTTCCCCCGGCGCTGCCCCGCCCCCGCCACCTTGACCGCTCCGCGAATCACGTCATGCAACGCAGGGGCTTCAAAGCAAAACGGCAGGTCCTTCACATCCTCCTTCTCCGCCAGCCGACACCCCGCAAACCCCGACGCCACCAACCCATCCGCCAGCGCCCCATGGATGAGGCGATAGCTTTCCACCGGTCGCGTCTCCGCCCACGGATGCCCCGCTGGCACCATCACGGTGTACGTAAAATCTTCCCCGTGAAAGACCACCCCGCCACCCGTCCAGCGCCGCACCACAGGCCAGTCGGGCAGCGCGTCCGCGAGCTTGGCCACACTTTGCGCGTAGCCCATCGTCACCGTCGGCTTGTCCCAGCCATAGACGCGCAGCACCGGCAGCCCACCGCGCTCCAGCAGCGCCTGATCCACCGCCATGTTCCACGCGCCCGCATGCGGCACCGTGTCCACATGCAGTTCCATCTCATCAAAGAAAGCGTCGTCTTGTTCCATGCTCATGCCCGTCCTTCACTCACCGTCCAGCCGCCGTCCACTGCCAACACCTGCCCCGTGACAAAACGCGAGGCGTCGGACAGCAAAAACCACACCGCCTCATCCAAATCCCCCACCACCCCTGCCCGCCCACCTTCCAGCGGCTGCTTCTTCTGCACAAACGCCTGGATCGTCGCATCCTCCATCGCCCGGGCTGACATCGGGCTCGCCACCAGCCCCGGCGCGATCACATTCACCCGGATGTTTTCCTTCGCGTAGTAGGCCGCCAGCGAGCGACTGAACCCCACGATGCCCGCCTTCGCCGCCGCATAGGCATGCGAGGCAAAGTGCTCGGGTGAAGGGCTCCACCCCAGCACACTGCCCATGTTCAGAATCACGCCACCGCCACCCTGCGCGCGGAATTGCCGCACCACCGCGCGATTGCTCCGCATCACCGACTTCAAATTCAGCTCCAGCGTGTAGTCCCAGCCCTCGTCGGTGAGCTCATGCAGCGCCCCGTCCCCCGCACGCCGACCACTGCCGCCCGCCACATGGTAAAGGGCATCCAGCCGGCCAAAGGCAGCCACCGCCAGCGCCACCGCCTGCTCGGCGGAACCCTCTTCCGTAGCATCCGCGACCACCCCCCTTGCCTGAGCCCCTAGCGCCGTCACGGCCGCCGTCACCTCGTCGGGCTCCTTCCCCGTCACCACCACCCGCGCCCCGGACGCCACCAGACGACGCGCCCCGGACAGCCCGAGACCGCTCGTGCCTCCCACCACTAAGATCACTCGTTCCGTCGTCACTTCACTCATGCCGCAAACTGCCGCGCCTCATCGAAATTCCAAATGCCCTTTTCATCAAACTCGATTACTCTGCCCCGTCATGGCCGCCCTCGAACTCGACGCCGCGCTGGAAAAGCGACTCAAAAAACTCGGCATCCGGGATGAAGATCTCACGGAGACCTTCATCCGTGGCACCGGACCGGGCGGGCAAAAAATCAACAAGACCGCCTCCACCGTCGTGCTCCGCCACGAACCCACCGGCGCTGAAGTCCGCTGCCAGCGGGAGCGCTCCCAGTCCGCCAATCGCTACTGGGCCCGCGCCGAACTGTGCGACCACCTCGAAGCCGCCCGCCGCGCCGTCCGCTTGGAAGAACAGAACGAGCGCGAGAAAAAGCGCCGCCAGTCCCGCCCCCGCCCCAAGGGCCTCCAAGAAAAGATCCTCAAAACCAAACACAAACGCTCCGACATCAAAAAAAACCGAAGCCGCATCCGCTCCAGCGATTGATCTGACACGCACACCATACGCAGCCGCAAAGCCCCCGTTGGAGTCAAGCCTTTAGGCGATCATTCAGCCCTGGAACCGCCCCTGAGCTTCGCAAAAGGAACGAAACGCCTTGTCTCTCGAGCTTGCCATCGCACGTCCCTATCACCCTAACAAGCTCAAGCACGCACAACGAACGCGCCCGCGGAGCCAAAGAAAAGCCGCTCGGCCTTCGGAGAAAGGAAAACTCACGTTTTCCGCTACGTGGTGTGCAAGCGATAACTCAGGCTCGTAGCAGAAGACCTCCGTCCTCCCCCGTTCAGCCCCAGCGTTGCAGGGCACCCAGGAGGCCATTGAGCTGGTTAACAACGGCTTCCACTTCGGCTTGAGTGGGCGGATCTGAAATAGCGATACCCAGCGGGGAGAGAGTGGTGGGGTTTTGCGCCGTGGTGGCGATGGCGCTACTCTTCTTGCCTTTGGCAAATCCGACCTCGGAAACGCCAAAGCCGCCCTCGGAATTGGCAAAACCGATCTAGGAACCGCCAACAGAAAGGTAGGAAACGCCAGCCGAAAGGTAGGAAACGCCGTTCGAAAGGTAGGAATCGCCAGCCGAAAGGTAGGAAACGCCGTTCGAAAGGTAGGAATCGCCAGCCGAAAGGTAGTAACCACCAACCGAAAGAGCGGACGGAAGATGGAAAGCGGTGAGAAGTTCCGCTCAAGAAGGACGGTCAATTTGGTAGGTGGCCTAGAGTTGGGAGACGTGTGAAAAAAGAACGAGTGCTGCACGAGAACAATTTGTGCACGATCTGTTCCCCTTGTGCTGAAGGAGTGACGGCCTGCAAAAGCGTTCATCCCTTCCTTTCCGTGCAATGCGGTGCCTTCCGTAAGCACTCCTTTTTCCTTTCAAGCTCAAAGGCTGACCGCACTTCTTCCATTGCGCTCTCCCCACCCCCTGCCCTCTTTGGCGATGCCCCCAGAAAAACCGCACCCTGCCTTGCTTCCTCTTCAAGGCCGGGCTCCGCCATCCTGATCGCAAGCGCTGCTTGATCGCCCCTTCATCCCGGTTACTCTTTGACTTTCGCTTGCCATGATCACTCACACCGCGCGCCCCCTCAAAATCGTCCTCTACGAAGGCCAAGGCTCCATCCCTCTCTCTGCTGAGGCCCGGCTCAAGGTCTTGACCTCTCTGCTGGATCAAGGCTACGCCGTCTCCCGCGTCACCCCTCAGGGCGGCACCGCCCGCAGCGCCGACGCCGATCATACCCTTCTCCTGCTCGGGAGTTTCCCCGACCGCCAACCGCCCGCGCTCGAAGACGCCACCGGTCGCACGCCCATCGAGGCCCGCGACATCACGGACCTGGATGGCGAAGGCGTCCTGGCCCTCGTCGAGCGCCTCCGTGGCGAGCGCCCCATGAATCAGCCCGGCAAATGGAAACCCTGGTTCCCCGTCATCGACTACTCCCGCTGCACCAACTGCATGCAGTGCCTCAGCTTCTGCCTCTTTGATGTCTATGGCGTCAGCGACGACAACAAGATCCAGGTCCAAAACAACGACAACTGCAAGACCAACTGCCCCGCCTGCTCGCGCGTCTGCCCCGAGGTGGCCATCATGTTTCCCAAGTATCAGGCCGGTCCCATCAATGGCGACGAGATCAACGAGGCCGATGCCGGACGGGAAAAGATCAAGGTCGATATCTCCTCCCTGCTCGGGGGCGATATCTACGCTGCCCTGAAGGATCGCAGCTTTGCCGCCCGCTCCCGCTTCTCCAAAGAGCGCAGCCCGGACAAGGCCCTGGACGAGCGCAAGAAGTGCCTGACCAAACTCGTCGGTGACGGCTTCATCCCCGCCGACGTCCTCGCCTCCCTGCCCAGCCCCGACGAAATCCTGCGCAAAGCTGAAGAAGCCAAAGCCCGCGCCCAAATCGCCATCGACAAAAACAACGCCACCGCTGGTGTCTAGGCTTTAGCCGATCCTTAAGCCCGGACTCCGATCTTCGGAATTCGGGCTTATTTCCCCAGGGTCA
>JBIIUD010000186.1:0-5932 GCA_044340175.1 Verrucomicrobiaceae bacterium | reverse complement strand
CTCCAGCTTCATCAGGGCATCCAAGAAGCTCTGCCGGCTTTGCAACTCCTGAACTTCCCCCAGCAGCCCACGCAAACGCTCACCATCAGCCGCCGTCGGTTCCGCCGCCATAGAAGCCGCCCCTCCGATCCACGCGACCATCAGCCCGATGCGCAGCATTAAACTCAAATTCCGAAGTTCGAGGTGCTTGAGAGGCGTTGAGGCTTGGTTGCTCAAGGCTTTCGGGTCCGCAGCGGCTGCATCTTCCACGATGCCGCCCAAGGAGCGGGAAGCACTGAGCGGCCAATGCTCAAGCCTATCGGGTGCCTCCAACTTCGGAATTCGGGTTAAATTCATAGACCTGAGCCAAGTCGCCATCCCTCCAGCTTAGCCAGTCTCAATGGCCCCTTCAAACAGAAAACGCCACCTCGCCAGCAAGTCACTCCGTAGATTTGTCGTTTCCCTTCTTGCACTGAATTTCAGCGTCTCCATTGTCCTCGGTCGCGCGTAATGTGCTCGTTCCTTTAACTCTCATCTATGCTCAAACATCTCCCCATGAAAAAGTGGCTCTTCACTTCAGTCGTCAGCCTCTCCCTGTGCACCCAAGGCAACGCCCAGTCGATGCTGGACGCCTACAAGCCCATGTTCGCCCCGCTGCCGACAGAGGCCCCTGCTCCAGACAACGAACTGACCGTGGCCAAGATCAATCTCGGTCGCCAACTCTACTATGAGGACCGCATCTCCAAGGGCCAAAAGATCTCCTGCAACTCCTGCCACAAACTGGATGCTTACGGCCAGGACAATCTGCCCTTCTCCCCTGGCCACGATGGCAAGCTCGGCGGTCGCAGCTCCCCCTCCACCTTCAACGCCGCCATCCACATCGCCCAGTTCTGGGACGGCCGCGCCCCGACCGTCGAAGAACAGGCCAAAGGACCCGTTTTGAACCCCATCGAAATGGGCATGCCTGACGCTGACTTCGTGGTCAAAGTCCTCAAGTCCATGCCAGGTTATGTGGACGCATTCAAAGCCGCTTTCCCTGGTGAAGCAGATCCCGTCAACTACAACAACTTCGGCAAGGCCGTCGGTGCCTTCGAGCGCAAACTGATGACCCCCTCACGCTGGGATGATTTCCTCAAAGGCAAACAAGACGCCCTCACCGCCGATGAGAAAAAAGGCTTCGAAAACTTCGCCAAAGCAGGCTGCGTTACCTGCCACAATGGCGCAGGCGTCGGCGGCCACATGTACCAAAAGCTCGGTCTGGTCAAAGCCTGGCCTGAGCTCAAGGACGCCGGCCGCGCAGAAGTCACCAAACAAGACTCGGACAAATCCATGTTCAAAGTCCCCAGCCTGCGCAACATCACGGAAACAGGTCCGTATTTGCACGACGGCTCCGTCAAAGACCTCCCCACCATGGTGAAAATGATGGCTGAATACCAACTCGGCAAAGTCATCACCGACGAGGAATGCGCTTCGATCATCACCTTCCTCAAGTCCCTCAAAGGCGAGATCCCAGTGGACTACGTGACCAAACCCACGCTTCCCCCGTCCTCCCCGGACACCCCGAAAGCCTAACCGCGATCACGATCGCGTTCACTCAAGCTCATTCCACTCAGGCGGCTCCTTCATTCGGGAGCCGCCTTTTTTTGTTCACCTCAAAGAAGGGACCACACCGATGCCCCCCCAGCCAGGCTTCATTGGGGCTCAAACCCAGACCGAATCACGCCTTCTTTGCTGATCAGCGGCTGGGCGTCCTTCACTCGACCCAAAGGGCGACAGGCTTCGCCGAAGACGCCGTCTCCCAACTCAGCGTTCATCGCCAAGGCCAGCGCGCGCAGTTCCTCCACCACCGTCGCATTGGCCGACGCCACATCCGTCGTTTCCCCGATGTCGGCTTCCAACTGATACAGCTCACCACTTTTGAGATGCAGCTTCCACGGTCCCTTCCTCACCGCCTCCAGATTCGGACCCCGGAAGTAATGAAACAGCTCCCTCGGCCTCGCCTCCCCGATCAGCGCTGGCCACACATCCACCCCGTCCAGCACCCGATCCTTCGGCACCTTCGCCCCTGCCCGACCCGCCAGCGTCGGCAGCACATCCATCATCCCGGTGATCGCTGCCGTTTCCGTGCCCGCCGGAATCTGCCCGGGCCACCACGCAATCGTGCACACCCGAATCCCACCTTCGAAGGTCTCCCCCTTGCGACCACGCAACGGCTCATTGTTCGACCCATGCGTCACCGATCCCCCATTGTCACTGGTGAAAAGCACCAGCGTCTTCTTGTCCAGCCCCAGTTCCCGCAGCGTCTTCAACACCTCGCCCACACTCCAGTCCACCTCCTGCGTCCAATCCCCGATCAAACCATTCTTCGAGGTACCGCGCCACTTCATCCCGGGATACAGCGGGAAATGCACCGCCGTGTGGGGCAGATACAAAAAGAACGGCTCCTTCTGGTGCTTCTTGATCAGTTCCACCGCCTTTTCCGTGTAGCGCTGTGTGATGCTGGTCTGTCCCTCCTGCTTGACCCGCTCGATCACCGTCCCATTTTCTAGCAACGGCAGCGGCGGCTGCGCATTCCCTTTGATCCCCGTCTCATCGCGCGGCTGATTCTGGCGCGCCGCCGCCTTTGCATTCCCCTTCTTCACCTGCCCCGGATTGCTCTTCGCCCCGTCCTCCAGAGTGCCCATGTCGTTCGAGTACGGCAGCCCAAAGTAAGCATCAAAACCCTGATCCGTCGGCAGCATCCCCGGCTGATCCCCCAAGTGCCACTTGCCCACGCACGCCGTCGCATAGCCCGCCGCTTTCAGCACCTCCGCCACCGTCACTTCTTCTGGATTCAGCCCCACTTCCGCCCCCGGGAAAAGCACATGCGGGATCGGCAACGCCCGCTTCGGATAGCATCCCGTCATGAGCGACGCCCGCGAGGGTGAGCACACCGGTGCCGCATAAAAACTCGTCAGCTTCCGCCCCTCCGCCGCCATCCGATCCAGGTTCGGCGTCGCATTCGTCTTCGACCCAAACGGCCCGATGTCCGCATACCCCAAATCATCAATATTGATCACAATAAAGTTCGGCTTGTCCGCCGCCAGCACCGACCCCGCCAGCACCCCATAAAAGAAAAAGAAAAGACTCCGCATCCCCCCACAACGCCCGCCCCCACCCTCACCTCTCATGAAAGAGCGAGCCCAAAGTAGAGCAAGCTTCCAGCTTGCCCGAATGGCATCCGTTAAATCGAGCACCATCAAGCGAAATCCCCCCACCCCCGGCAGCAGGCTGCGCGACCTCAAAGCGGCAGCAGGCTGCACGCAGTCCAAGGAAACCGTCCCCTCACCACTCACGACTCTCTCCTCCACCAGAGGCGGTCAACCCGTCCGGGGAAACGCCCACCCGTCCCGGGCCCTTGCCATCCCCTTCCACTTCTCAGCGTGATCTCCAGCACCGCCCCGCTCTTCGTCACCCGCACACTCCACCTTGCATTCCCCGCCCGAAAACGCTCCATTGCTTCCTCACCCCACCCCTCGCCCCCCCACCCAACCGCACCATGTACGCTCTTGGCATCGACTACGGCACCAACTCCTGCCGCTCTCTTCTCATTGACCTTACCAACGGCACCGAACTCGGCTCCGCCGTCTTCCCTTATCCGAGCGGTGAGATGGGCATCCTCCTTGATTCCGCCAACCCTCACGTCGCCCGCCAAAACCCCCAGGACTACCTCGACGGCCTCACCCACGTCGTCACCACCGCCATCGCTCAGGCCAAAACCGCCGACCCCACCTTCGACCCCGCCGCCATCGTCGGCATCGGCCTCGACACCACCGGCTCCACTCCCATCCCCGTCAACCAAGCCGGCACCCCGCTCGGTCTGCTCCCCGAATTCGCCGATAACCTCAACGCCATGGTCTGGCTCTGGAAAGACCACACCGCCCATGCCGAAGCCGCCGAGATCACCCATCTCGGCAACGAACAGCGCCCTCACATCATGGCCAAGTGCGGTGGCATCTACTCCTCCGAATGGTTCTGGTCCAAAATCCTCCGCCTCCGCCGCATCGATCCCACCGTCTTCGCCGCCGCTTTCTCCTTCGTCGAGCACTGCGACTGGCTCACCGCCGAACTCTCGGGTAACACCGATCCCCTCACCCTCAAGCGCAGCGTCTGCGCCGCCGGCCACAAAGCCCTCTTCAGCGCCGAATGGGGCGGCCTGCCTGACAAGGAGTTTCTCGCCCAACTCCACCCCGACCTCGCCGACCTCCGCGACCGCCTCTTCTCGGAAGCCCACACCTCCGACACCCAAGCGGGCGAGCTCTGCCCCGCCTGGGCCGAAAAACTCGGATTGAAGCCCGGCATCGCCATCGCCGTCGGTGCCTTCGACGCCCACATGGGCGCAGTCGGTGCGGGCATCAAAGCCGGCACGCTCGTCAAAATCCTCGGCACCAGCACCTGCGATTTGATGATCGCGCCCACCGACCAACCGCTCGCCGACATCCCCGGCGTCTGCGGGATCGTCAACGGCTCCGTCCTGCCCGGTTTCTACGGCATCGAGGCCGGCCAAAGCGCGGTTGGCGATCTCTTCCTCTGGCTCGTCAACCACATCGTCCCCGAAAGCTACGGCACCACCATCGGCGAAAAATTCACCGCCATGGAAAAAGCCATGTCCCAGCAAAAACCTGGTGCCTCAGGCCTGCTCGCGCTCGACTGGAACAACGGCAACCGCACCATCCTGGTCGATGTCCAACTCACCGGCCTCCTGCTCGGCCAGACCCTCCACACCGACGCCCACGAAATCTATCGCGCCTACATCGAGGCCACTGCCTTCGGCGCCCTCACCATCATCAAGCGCGTCGAAGAATACGGCGTCACCATCGACGAAGTCATCAACACCGGCGGTCTCTCCATCAAAAACCCCACCCTCATGCAGATCTACGCCGACGTCATCGGCAAGCCCATGAAGGTCAGTCAGTCCGAGCAAACCTGCGCCCTCGGTGCCGCCATCTTCGGCGCCGCCGCCGCGGGCATCGACACCATCGGCAATCTCCAACAACGCGTCACCGCCACCCGCGAGCGCGTCTTCCACCCCATCCCCGAGAACCAAGCCATCTACGCGGAATTGTACACCCTCTACCGCACCCTCCACGACGCCTTTGGCACCGCCGACTGGCATGGCAGCCTGCACCACGTCATGAAGCGCCTGCTCGCGCTCAGGTCCTAATTGGGTCCCCTTCGATCCCGCAAGCACAGCGGCCTAAAGGCCAAAGCAATCACCCCGCCTGCCATTCCATCCCGAGCGACCCTGCATTCTTGTTGAACAGAACCCGCTGACACCCACGTTTTCATCTGCCACCAACGACTCCGATTCGACATGAGCATTCAACGTCTCCCTCACCTCCTCGCCGCCTTTTGTCTCCTCAGCGCCGCACAGGCCGCCACGCTCACCGTCACCGAGTCGCCCAAGGGCGCGCTCGTGAAAATCGGTGACCAGATCTTTGCCGAATACGTCGTCACTCATGAGGGCACGAACATGCCTTACCTCTGGCCCATCTACGGCCCCGGACAGAAGCCCATGACCCGCGCTTACCCCATGGAAACGATCGAGGGCGAGCAGCATGACCACCCGCACCACCGTGGCCTTTGCTTCGGTCATGAGGACATCGCCGGGTATGACACCTGGGCGGAAAAAGCCACCTTCGAGGAGCAAATGAAGGGCAAGAACGCCGCCAAAGCCCAGGAGCGCATGAAGCACCTCGGCAGCATCCAGCACCGCAAGTTCCAGACCCTGGAAGCCAAAGACGGCACCGCCACCATCGTCGCTCTCAGCGACTACCTCGACGGCACCGGCAAAAAACTGCTCGAAGAAAAACGAACGATGACCTTCTCCCTGGACGGTGACAACCGCCTCATCGATGTGGACATCGAACTCATCGCTTCCGAAGGCCCCGTCAAAGCAGCGGACAAAAAAGAC
>JBIIUD010000185.1:0-5936 GCA_044340175.1 Verrucomicrobiaceae bacterium | reverse complement strand
GAAACTACGCTCCCTTCTCCAGCCGGGTTGGCTTTATGCCGGACGTCTGGGCGGGACGGTGGCTGCTCCAAGAACGGGGGTGGCTGGCGTTGATTCCCTGAACGTTCACAACCCGAAAAAAATACATGAGTGCAAGCACACTGTCCGCGCTGATCGCAGGATCATTCCGCGAACTCCACGAGGGGTCCATCGTCAAGGGCCGCATCCTCGAAATCAAACCCCAGGTGATTCTGGTCGATATCGGTTACAAGTCTGAAGGCGCTATTCCCGCCAACGAATTTGAGGACGAAGACATCCAGGTCGGTGACGAAGTCGAGGTTCTCCTCGAGAAACTGGAAAACGACGAGGGCATGGTGGTCCTGTCGAAAGAAAAAGCCGCCCACAAGCAGAACTGGGAAAAGATCGTCAAGGTCTTCCAAGAAGGCGGACTGGTCAAAGGCAAGGTCAAATCGGTCGTCAAAGGCGGACTTATGGTCAACGTCGGCGTCGAAGCTTTCCTGCCTGGCAGCCAAGTCGATATCATCCCGCCGAAGGACCTCAACGAGTACGTCGGCAAGGTGTTCGAATTCAAGATCGTCAAGATCAACGACGATCGCAAAAACATTGTTCTTTCCCGCCGCGAGGTCATCGAGGCGGAGCGCGCCGAACAGCGCCAGAAGTTCCTGGACTCCGTTTCTCCTGGCGACAAGGTCACCGGGATCGCCAAGAACATCACCGATTTCGGTGTGTTCGTGGACCTCAACGGCATGGACGGGCTGCTGCACATCACGGACATGTCCTGGGGCCGCCTGACGCACCCAAGCGAAATGGTCGCCATCGGCCAAGCGCTGGACCTCGTCATCCTCGAAGTCAATCGCGACAAGGAGCGTGTCTCCCTGGGCCTCAAGCAGCTTCAGAACAACCCTTGGGAAAACATCGAAGGACGTTACCCTGTGGGCCACAAAGTTCGCGGCAAGGTCACCAAACTCGTCGCTTACGGCGCGTTTGTGGAAGTGGAAGACGGCGTCGAAGGCCTCATCCACGTCTCCGAGTTGTCCTGGACGAAGCGCATCGCGCGTCCTTCCGACGTCCTCACGGTCGGTCAGGAACTGGAAGCCGTGGTGCTGGGCATTTCCACCGAGGAGCGCAAGATCTCCTTGGGCGTGCGTCAGCTCGAGTCCAATCCATGGGACGAGATCGACGCTCGTTACCCGATCGGCACGAAGATGACCCGCCCGATCCGCAACCTCACTGCTTACGGTGCGTTTGTGGAGCTGGAAGAAGGCATCGACGGCATGATCCACGTGTCCGACCTGAGCTGGACCCGCAAGATCAACCACCCATCCGAAGTCCTCAAGAAGGGCGACGAAGTGGAAGCCGTGGTGCTTGGCATCGACAAAGCCAACCAGCGCATCAGCCTGGGCATCAAGCAGCTTGATACCGACCCCTGGTCGGAGATCGACGGCCGCTTCAAGGTGGGCGACATCGTCAAGGGAACCGTTGCGAAGATCGCCAGCTTTGGCGCCTTTGTGGAGCTCGAAGACGACATCGATGGTCTGGTGCACATCAGCCAACTGAGCGAAGATCACGTGGCGAAGGTCAAGGACGTGCTGAACGTCGGCGACGAAGTCGAAGCCCGCGTCATCAAGGTGGACAAGGTGGAGCGCCGGATCGGCCTCTCCCTGAAGGCGATGAACTACAGCGCCGAAGAGATCCAGAAGGAAAGCCAAGCGTTCGACGCGCTGCGCCCTTCCACGGACCTCGTCGGACTGGAGCAAGCCTTCAAGTTCGCCACCGAAGAATGGCGTCCTGGGCAGAACTAAGCCAGTTCTGCGAGACACAACACTCAGATAAACTTCACGGAGAGCGGCTCGAAAGAGCCGCTCTCTTTGTGTTTGGGGGGCGGTGAAGGTGAGGAGGTGGGGTTTGGGTGAACGGCTGGAACAATGATTGGCTAGAGCGGTTTAATAAAAACTATAACCGCCTCTTTGGGGCGGCGGAGGCGGATCTGCTCCGTCGTCAGCTTGGGACGTATGCTCCCATATGCCCCTACGCTGGCAACGGACCACCTCCACCTCCGGCGCTCCCAAATCCACGGCCACATCTTTTATTAAAACGCTCTAAAGCCTTGACTCCAACGGGTCACCTTGACCCTGGGGGAGATTTTCGAGCGGGTGGCGTTCGACCTGGAGGAGGGGTCGCTGAGGGCGGTGCCCGGCGCTTTGACGGGCGCGAATGACGCACCTCTCTGACAGCGAGGCATTTGACTTCTGACGGGGTGAGGTGCCGCCACTCGCCTTTGGGGAGGTCTCCCAGTTTCAACGAACCGATAGCGACTCGGACGAGGCGGAGGACTTCGATCTCATGGGCTTCACACAAGCGGCGAATGTGACGGTTGCGGCCTTCATCCAGCAAGATCTCCAGCCAGGCATTTTTTTCCCCTTCACGCAGGAGGGTGGCGCGTTTGGCAGCGAGGAGGCCGTCTTCGGTGCGGGTCCCGGATTCGAGCTGGCTCAGTAGCGCGGCGTCGGGCACGCGGTCGATTTGGACGTGGTAGGTTTTGTGCAGATGCCGTGCAGGGTCGGTGATGCTGTTGGCCCAACGGGTATCGTTGGTGAAGAGCAGCAGGCCCTCGCTGGCCTGATCGAGCCTGCCGACTGGGGCGAGGTGGGCTTTGGGAGCCCCTTCGAGAGCGGAGAAAACGGTGTCACGGCCTTTCTCGTCGGAGGCGCTGGTGACCAGGCCCTTGGGCTTGTTCAGCATGATGAAAACAGGTACGGCGGTGGTCACCAGTTCGCCATCCACCAGGATGACCTGCCGTTCGAGTTGCACAGGGAACTCAGGATCGCGCCGCACGACGCCGTCCACTTGGACACGTCCAGCGCGTGCCAGCGCGGCACCAGCGCTGCGTGAGCAGAAGCCAAGTTTGGAGAGGACACGGGAGAGGCCAGGCATGACCCCAGTGAACGCTGGTTTGGAGAGCCTTGCAAATGCAGGCTTGCGCAATTCTCAGAGTGTGGGACAGTGACAACCGGCTTTGAAATGAGCCGCCTCCCCGTTTTGGGGCCAATGTTCATGACTGATTTGGAGTGTCCGCCTGTAGTGGGTTGATTCGAGTTTGGGTCTCACGAGATCTGACCAGGTACAAAAGTAGGAAGATGATCGCAGGCCCTCTTTGTGGCTACGGAGGCAGTGAATAAACCCGCCGGATGTTAAAATAAAACCTACCGTACTCAATCGATATCATCATGGAAAAACAAACCTTTGCCGAACTCGGCATTTCTCCCGACCTCCTCAAAGCCATCGAAGCCCTCGGCTTTGAACAACCCGCCCCGATCCAAGCCCAAGCCATCCCTCCTGGCATTGAAGGGCGCGATGTGGTCGGGCAATCCCAAACCGGCTCCGGCAAGACGATGGCGTTTGCCATCCCGGCCTTGCAACGACTGGATGTGCAGACGCGTGGCGTGCAGGTGCTGATCCTGTGCCCGACGCGCGAACTGGCCATTCAGGTGTGTGAAGAGATTCACAAACTGACCGCGCACATGCCGGGGGTGAAGGCGACGCCGATCTACGGGGGTGCTTCTTATGATCGTCAAATCCGCGCGCTGCAATCGGGCGCGCAGATCGTGGTGGGCACGCCTGGACGGGTGATCGACTTCATCGAGCGTGATTTGATGCGTTTGGACAACCTCAAGACGCTGGTCTTTGACGAAGCGGACGAGATGCTGGACATGGGCTTCAAGGATGAGATCGATCGCGTGGTCAAGGTGGTGCCGAAGGATCGGCAGACGATCTTTTTCTCAGCCACGCTTTCAGGACCGATCAAGTATTTGATCGAGAGCTACACGAAGAATCCAGTGTGGGTGAAGATCGAGCACAAGGCGCTGACGGTGCCGACGATCGAGCAGCGCTACTATGAAGTGAACAGCCGTTCGAAAGTGGAAGTGCTTTGCCGGTTGCTGGACATTGAGAATCCCCGCCTCGCGATCCTGTTCGCGAATACCAAGCGGATGGTGGATGACGTGACGGATGCTTTGATGGCGCGGGGTTTTGCGGTGGATCGCCTGCATGGCGACCTGAACCAGACTTTGCGGGATCGCGTGATGAAGAACTTCCGCAGCGGCAATGTCGAGGTGCTCGTCGCGACGGATGTGGCGGCGCGTGGACTGGACGTGGATGATCTGGATTTGGTGGTGAACATTGATCTGCCTTATGACGAGGAAGACTATGTGCACCGGATTGGCCGGACGGGGCGTGCGGGTCGCAGTGGCAAAGCGATCAGTTTGGTGAGCGGGCGTGAGATTTTCCTGATGCAGCGCATTCAGCGCTACGCGAAGGTGCATGTGGAGCGGCATAAGGTGCCGACGCGTGAGGAAGTGGAAGGCAAGCGTGCGGATACTTATTTCGAGCTGCTGCGTGCCACCATGGAAGAGGGCAATTACAAGAACCATGAAGACACCGTGCAGCGGCTGCTGGATGCGGGGCATGAGCCGACGCAGATTTGCAGTGCGTTGATGCACCTGTGGATCGGAGATTCGGGTCGGGAGAGTGAGGAAATCATGGAGGACCGTCCGCGTCCGGAAAAAGGCCAGCGTGGGCCTCGGGATCAGGAGGGAGGCGGTGACCGCGGTCCGCGTGAACGCGCCCCTCGTGAATACGGTCCTGCCGGCGGCAATGATGATCGGCGGCCACCGCGGCGTGAGCATCGTGCGGATGCCGCACCTTCACCGCATCACACCCGCATGTTCATCAATGTGGGAGCAGTGGATGGAGCCACTCCGCGTGAGATTTCGGGGGCCCTTTATCGGGCGTGCGAGCTGCCTCAGGGCACGGTGGGCAAGATTGATATTTATGCGAAGTGCAGCTTTGTGCTGGTGCAGAATGATTTTGTGGAAACGGCAATGGAGCGCATTGGCTCGACCAAGCTCCATGGACGCAATCTGCGCATGGATGTGGCGAAGTGAGGGCATGAGCAGGGCGAGGGCAAGCAAGATGCTTGCCCCACCTTGATGGTGGCTCGTTAGAGACGGTCTAAGCCAGCAGAACATCCTTTGATGGAGGGAGATTGAGGAGGGCCTCAATCTCTTTTTTTGCCCTGAGATCGTCAAGCCAAGCGGGTGGCATCCACACCTGGCCATGAGCGGCGCCCATGATGAGTCCGAGCAACAGGGCGCGCGCGGCGGAGTCACCACCGAGCAGCGCGTTGGTGATCAGAGCTTCGCGGGGTTTATCGGCGAAGTGAAGCGCTAGGCACAGGGTCAGGGGCAGCGCTTCCATGACGTTGCAACTCAGACCGAGGGAAGCGGCGGCCTCTTGAGGTGAACCTGCTGCATAACTGCGGGCGGAGTTCAGGACACTCTTGGCATCCAAGGCGGCATAGGAGACTGCGGTGGCGTTTTCGAGAGCCGAGGCGATGTCCAGGCCTTGAGAGATGCCATCGACCCAGCGGGTGAAAAGCTCTGCCGCATCGTGAACGGCAGGATCGCCATGGGTCAAGGCGGTTTGAGCGCGTGCAGCTTTGATGCGAAGATCCAGGGGATCGGCATGATGCGCGGCCAAAATGGGCGCGATACGGGAAGCACCGCCGAGGTCATGACTGGGTGCGGGATCCAAGCGGCCATGGGCGAGGTTTTCCAAGGTCTGACGAGTGGCGCCGTCGCGGTAGCTGACGGTGTTTTGCGACCAGTAGCGGGACCAGTCCTCTTTCCAACCCTCCGCCTCAAAGCCGCCTCGCGCGACAATGCTGTGCAGGAGGGCGAGCGTTTGGTCGCCATAGTGGGTGAAGTCACCCGCGCGTTTGCCGGGATGGTATTTCGAATGGGGGGCGTCATAGCGGTGCAATCCTGCCCCGTAGAGACGGGCAATTTCTGAGGAGTCATAGATCCAGTGGGGCCCGAGTGACAAGGCATCAGCGACAAAGGCAGGCAACAGGAGGTCAGCGATCAAGATGGGAGGCA
>JBIIUD010000183.1:0-5940 GCA_044340175.1 Verrucomicrobiaceae bacterium | reverse complement strand
TTCCCGTGACCGTGACCGTGCCCACGCCCGCCAACACCTCCGCCGCCACCCCTTCGAACACGTCCGGCACACGCACCAGCCACGGACGCCCCGCGCCCGCTTCAGAAACCACCTTCTCATCACTCATCACGCCACCTCGCCTAGACCAATGCCGATTGCAAGCCTTCCCCCTCTCCGCGCCCAAGACTCAAGAACAGAGAACCGAAAAACTTCACTTCACCCCTACCACCATTGAGTCTGGCCCCACCAGATGTTCCACCCGGCAGTCCTTGAACCCTGCCTCCTGCATCCAGGCCACGCAGTCCGCACCGGTGTAATCAAAACCGCCCGGGGTCTCGATCAGCATGTTCAGACTCATCAGCAGCCCAAACGCGTTCTCCTTCCGCGCGTCATCAATGATCGCATCATAGACCACCACCGCCCCACCTTCCGGCAGCGCCGCATAAGCCTTCTCCAGCAGCATCTTTTTCGTCGGCAGATCCCAGTCATGCAGGATGTGGCCAAACAGCAGCACGTCCGCGGTCGGCAATGCCTCGGTAAAGAAACTGCCGCCCTGAAAGCTCACGCGCTCCCCCAATCCATGCTCCGCCATGTAATCGTCAAACACCGGCCCCACCTCTGGCAGGTCAAAGCCCAAGCCACGCAAATGCGGATTCGCCAACGCAATCTGCGCCGCCAGATCTCCTTGTGCCGTGCCGATGTCTGCAAACGACCCGCAACCCGACCACGGAAACTTTTGCGCGATCGCCATGTTCGCCCCTCGGCTCACCCCCGACATCGCCCGCAGGAACTCCCGCAACCGCGCCGGGTCCGCATAGATCGCCGCAAACGGATCGTGCCCACCCTTCGACTCGTTTTGCGATTCCCCCGTCCGCACGGCCGCTGTCAAATGGCCCCAAAACCCATACAGCCGATGATTGGACATTTCCAAAATGCCCCCGATGTAGGACGGCTTGGCCTTGTCCAAAAACAGGTCCGTCTCGGCCGTGTTGCGATACACCCCATCCTCACCCCGCTCCAGAAATCGCATCGCTACCAGGGCATCCAGAAAATCCCGCGCCCCGCGTGGATGCAGCCCCATCCGCCCCTGCAGCGTCGCCAAGTCCGCCGGATGTTTGGCCAGTTCGGTAAAAAGTTCCATTTCCACCGCGCTCAACAAAGTCTTGGAAGCCCAAAAGGCCATCCCCGTCTGCATGATGTGATCAGGAGTCAAAGTCATCGCGGCATCAGCATAACCCCCATTCGCTTTTCCACAATCCCGCAAACCAAGAACCAAGAACAGAGAACTTCAATTCTTGCATCTAGCCCTCCCGCAGTCTTACATCTCCCACCATGCTCCTCCACCGCACCGCCACCGGCATCCTCGTCCAAAACAACGGCACTTTCCACACTGTCCCCGCCACGGATTGGGACGAACTCTTCAATGCACCCGACCTTGATGCCCGCATCGCCGCTGCCGCCGCCACCACGCCCGTAGCCGCCCCTTCGCCTTCCGAGCTCCTTGCCCCCATCGGCACCCAGGAAGTCTGGGCCGCAGGTGTCACCTACTTCCGCAGCCGCACCGCTCGTATGGAAGAAAGCAAGGACGCTGGCGGCGGCACCTTTTACGACCGCGTCTATGAGGCCGAACGCCCCGAGATCTTTTTCAAAGCCACCCCCCAGCGCACCGTCGGCCCCGGCACCGCCATGCACCTCCGCTCCGACTCCACTTGGATGGTCCCCGAACCCGAACTCACCCTGGCCATCAACGCCCGCGGCGAGATCATCGGCGTCACCATCGGCAATGACCTCTCCTGCCGCGACATCGAAGGCGAGAACCCCCTCTACCTGCCCCAGGCCAAATGCTTCGCCCGCTGCGCCGGTCTCGGCCCCGCCATCCTCCTGCGCAAAGAACCCCTCCCTCCGGAGTCCACCATCACCTGCGAGATCACCCGCGCCGGCAGCACCGTCTTCAAGGGCGAGACCACCCTCTCCCAACTCAAGCGCACCCCCGCCGAACTCGCCGGCTTCCTCTTCCGAGACAACACCTTCCCCACCGGAGCCTTCCTCATGACCGGCACCGGCGTCGTGCCCCCTGACGACTTCACCCTCCACTCCGGCGACGAGGTCCACATCACCATCGAACACATCGGCACCCTCACCAACCCGATGGCTTGACCCCCTCACTTGAACCTGAAAACTTGAAACTTTAAACTCTATGCAACTCACCGGACACCACCTCATCGCTGGCGCTGAAATCGCTGCCACTGGCTCCCTTTTCCAAGCCTCCCACACCGCCAAAGGCGAACCCCTCACGCCCTCCTTCGGCGATGCCTCCGCCGAACTCGCCCACGACGCCCTGCTCTCCGCTGACGCTGCCTTTGAGGCTCTCCGTCTTGCCTCCCCCGAGACCCGCGCCGCTTTCCTCGATTCCCTTGCCGAAGAAATCCTTGCCCTTGGCGACGCCCTCCTCGAGCGCGCCCACCAGGAGACCGCTCTGCCCATGGCCCGCCTCACCGGCGAGCGCGGCCGCGCCATGAACCAGTGCAAAATGTTTGCCAACCTCCTGCGTGAAGGCTCCTGGCTGCAACCCTCCATCGACCGCGCCCAACCCGACCGCCAGCCCGTGCCGAAGCCCGACGTCCGCAAAGTCCACGTCCCGCTCGGTCCCGTCGTCGTCTTCGGTGCCTCGAACTTCCCCTTTGCCATCGGCGTCGTCGGCACCGACACCGTTTGCGCCCTCGCCGCGGGCTGTCCCGTCGTGGTCAAAGGCCACCCTGCCCATCCCGGCACCTGCGAGATGCTCGCCCGCGCCGTTTACACCGCCCTCCTCAAGCACGGCCTGCCCGCCGGAGCCTTCTCCCTCCTGCACGGACGCGGCAACGACATCGGCCTCACCCTCACCAAACACCCGCTCACCCAGGCCGTCGCCTTCACCGGCTCCCTGCGCGGCGGACGTGCCCTCTTTGACGCCGCCAACGCCCGCCCCCACCCCATCCCCGTTTACGCCGAGATGGGCTCCGTGAACCCCGTCTTCCTCCTCCCCGGCGCGCTCAAAGAACGCGGTGAGAAAATCGCCGAAGCTTATGTCGCCTCCGTGAACATGGGCGTCGGTCAGTTCTGCACCAATCCCGCCATCCTGCTCGGCCTCAGCGGGCAGGACCTCGAAACCTTCGCCGTCAAAACCCGCGACCTCGTCCAAGACGTGCCCCCTGCCAGCATGCTGCATCGCGGCATTGCCGAAGCCTACGAAGCCGGCACCGCCGTTTGGCACACCATCAGCGGCCTGCAAAAGGTTGGCCAATCCGCCGCCGCACCCGATCACGCTGCCTCCCAAGCCGCCTGCCGCATCTTCAAGACCACTCTCGACGTGGTCGAGTCCAACGAAGAACTCCAGCGCGAGGTCTTCGGCCCCTGCTCCATCATCACTGAGGTCCCGGATCTTGACGCTCTGTTACGCTTCGCCAACGGCCTCGAAGGCCAACTCACCGCCGCCCTCCACGGCACCGAGCAGGACCTCAAAGACTTCGCCCCACTCGTCCGCGTGCTCGAGCGCAAAGTCGGCCGCATCATCTTCAACGGCTTTGGCACCGGCATCGAGCCCTGCCCCTCGATGCACCACGGCGGCCCTTACCCCGCCGCTACCCACAGCTTCTTCACCTCCATCGGCACCGACAGCATCTACCGCTTCGTCCGCCCCGTCTCCTATCAAGGCTTCCCCGACACCGAGCTCCCCGCAGCCCTGCAAAACGCCAACCCCACCGGCGCCATGCGCCTCGTGGACGGCACCCTCACCCGCGACCCCGTCTAACCGGCCGCCACCCCGTGGGGCGACCGGCTCGGTCGCCCCCACTCCCAGTGGAGTTGACCCAAGAAGCCCACCCCACCAACCTCGCCATCTAACTCCGACGGTCTCGAATGGCTCCGCGCCATCCGGCGCAAAATCACCTCGGAGTTCGACCACGACCAAAAGAAAATGGGAGATCGCATCGTCCGCACCCAACCCAGACTAGTGCCCGCCAAACCTTGATCCCTGACCCATTCTTTCAGTCGATGAGCTGAGAGCTTTGCTTCAGAAGCCCAACCCGCGTGTCTTGAAGCGCGAACTCTGAGACGTCAATCCTGAGCATCAAACCCTCAGAAAACAGATCGTCGTCAGTCGCGAGCCCAAAAGCCGCAAAACCAGCGACGGGATCGAAATCCTCAGCGTGGCCGACTTCATCGGAGGATTGTGGTCAGGCGGCCTTTTCTAAATCTTCCGCAGGCCTCGTCCGGCACCTGCCGCCCCTATCCACCCCTGCTGCGCTCACCGACACGGCACAGGTGAACTTTCACGCCCGCCTTAGCACGCTGGGGCCCGACAGCGGGCTTCTTTGAAAAGCCTTCGAAAGCCTTGTGTTTCATCGGTTCCCTCACCTCGAACCTCCCATTTCAACGTGAAATTCACTTTAAAAAATACAAATTGCCTTTAATGATGCGCCAATGTCTCTTAAATTTTTGCGCAGAATTGGGATGGTATTGTGGTCGTTTTTCATCAGCACCCAAGGTGCTCAGGCGGTAAATTATGTGGTCACCTCCACATCAATCTTTCAATCAGGGAACCTCGACCAGGTCCTCCAGCAAGCCAGCGCGACTCCTGGTCCTCACACGATCACGTTCGATCCGGCCATTCTGCCAGCGACTTTCACGATCAGTATTTTTGGTCGTCAGACAATCAACTACGACCTGACGATGACCGGCCCAGGAGCGGATCAAGTCACCATCGATTTTCAAAGGACAAACCCAGGCTTTGGGATTTCGGCAGGGCGCACGGTCACTTTTTCCGGCATAAAGTTTGCCAATGCCCTTGTGCGGGGCAGCTTGGGAGCTAATGGATCGACAGTCGCTGGACCGACACCAGGCGGCACAGCCGAAGGCGGGTGTATCCGCAACGAAGGCAACCTCACCGTGGAAAACTGTGTTTTTCAAGATTGCGAAGCCGTGGGAGGAGATGGAGGAGGTGGGGCAAGAAATCAAAACCAAGGAGGGTCAGCCGGTGGACTTGCTTGCGGAGGGGCAATTTATCACAGAGGAGGCAGTTTGACGGTGGCTGGTTGCTTGTTTCTGGGCAACAAAGCCACGGGTGGCAATGGCGGGAGAGGGGCAAGCTATTTCGAAGTCGGGGAGTTCTCTTTTGGCGGAGGTGGCGGCAGCGCAGGTGCGGGTCTAGGAGGTGCCATTTACTCCGCAGCAGGCACCTGCTCCATCACTCGTTCCACTTTCTCCAACCAAACGACCAACGGTGGTTTTGGGGGCAGTGGCGGGAGTTTCCCAGCCTGGAGCCCCACTGGTAGGAGCGCAGGCACCAATCCCGGGGGCGCAGGTGCCAACGCCGAAGGCGGTGCGATCTACGCTGAATCTCCGCTGAGCCTCCTTCACTGCACGGTCGCGCATGGAGTTTGCCGGGCTGGGACGGGTGGCTCTTCTGGCTCTGGTCTCTTTGCAGCCTCCGGTGTAGCCGCCGGTGGCGGTGTGTTTGGCGTTAGCACCGTGACGATCGGCAATACGCTGTTGGCCTCGAATCGAGTGGTTGTCGGGTCGAATCTACAAACCAATGCAGACGTTGCCGGGGCGTTTTCATCGCAGGGTTACAACTTGATTGGGGCCTTGCCTGCTGGAGTCGGGGGCTTCACCGCTGCCACCGAACTGACCGGCACCACCGCCATTCCGCTGGATCCTAGAATACCCTTTTCTCCCGCGCCCAATGGTTTCGCGGTGGGCTCTCTCCGCCTGCTTCCGGGCAGTCCTGCGGTGGACAAGGGCAGGGCGCTGGGGGGGGCGACGGTGGATCAGCGCGGCCTGGCACGGACGGTGGATCTGTCCGACGTGGATTTCCCTGATGCAGTCGGTGGCGACGGCACCGACATCGGAGCGTTTGAGTCACAGACCTTGCCGAACAGCCAACCGACCGTTATCAACGGC
>JBIIUD010000182.1:0-5943 GCA_044340175.1 Verrucomicrobiaceae bacterium | reverse complement strand
CATCGTCCGTTTACTCCCCGCGATACGCCTTCAGCAATTCCTTGGCCAACTCCCCCTCGCCCGCATCCACCAGCACCACGCCCGCCCCGCCGCGATTCTTCATCAGCGTCACAAAACGCCCCTGCGCCTCGAAGCTGATCACCCCGGTCTCTTTTCCCGTCAGCGGCACCGAATACCGCTGGCGCAGGCACTCCGCCATCGCTCGGAAGAAGGCCTCTGACCACTCCGCGTCCTGCCACAGCGTCTGCCACACCGCATGCCCCCGCTGCTTGGCGTCCTTGGCTGGATAAGTGAGCAACCGATCCGCCACCCAGCCCTGGGCTCCCAGCCCCGCACGCTCCGGCTCGTTCCACGCCTTCAGCGCCGTCAGGATCGCGTACTTGCCCAGCCCATCCTCCCAAAACGGCAACTCTCCGCCCACCTTCACCGCCTCCATCGTCAGCTTCTCCACCAGCAGTGCGCGACCCGCCAGATACGCCTCGCTATCCAGCACCTCCGCCGTGTTCTTGGGCGGCCGACTGTAAGCCGCATTCATCTGCGCAAAGGCCCCCGCCCCATGCAGCCCCTGCATGAATTCAAACCCCTCCGCAAAAGGGAAAAAATGCGTCTGCCTCAGGAACTGCGGGATCGGCACCTGATTGAACGGATGATCCGGATCTTCCGGCGGCAGTTCCTCCCGGTTTTGCACCTCCGGATGCTGCAGCGTGTAGAGAAACCGCGTCAACCCCGCATCCCCAGCCAGCACCGCCTCCCGCGCCAGTTGCTCGTCAAAAGTCAATGCCGACTCCTGACCGACTGGAAACATCCGTTCGCCAAACTCCCGCAGCACCTGCGCCAGGGACAGCCCCAGCGCCTCCCGAAAGGATTGCCCACCGCCCGCCAGCATCACCTCATCCACCAGCAGTGTCCCCTCCTCCGCATCATACCAGGCCCCCAGTTGCCTCACCAGCAAAGCCGCCCGCAGCGGCAGCGGATCCACCGCCTCAGGAATCAAACCCAGCGCATGCAGCGCGCGTCCGAATCGCTCCCCGCGATCCTCCGGTTGCCGCGCCCGCAGCCATTTCAAGATCTTTTCCTCAATCACCTCTGCCGGTACCGGCAGCGCCGCCGTCGGCAGCGCCACCAACTCCCGCAGCTTCACCAAATCGAGACCCATGCCCACAAAATCAGGCTCCACTTCCGTGCTTCCCACCCCGCCCGGCGACATCTTGCCACCTCCGTCCTTCATGCCCAAACGACCCAGTTGCTCCAGCAAAGCCGAGTTCTCTTCCCGCAGCACCCGTACCTGCCCCTCCAGATACTCCACCTGCCCCTCCAGCAGCTTGATCTGACTTCCCTCCCCCTGAAGATCCATCTCATCCAGCGATCCAGCCGCCTCATCCTTCGCCACCGCTCCGTCAGCCTTCACAGCCGGACCCTTCCTGGCCAGCCCAAAGGCCGCCAAGATTCCCACCACCACCAACACTGCCAACAAAGTCATCGGTTTCACCTCGTCACGCTAGGCAGGAACCCACAAAACTCCAGTTGCCTTTGCCTCATCCCGCTTTTCCCTTGCCTCTAGATGACACCTTTTCCACCAGCTCATTCTCTGCCCCTTCGTTAACCCAAAACATCCATCGATACCCTCCCGGCCTCAGGATTTGTATTTTCCCACAGATTCAGAAAACCCGCAGATTTCTTTTCGCTCTCAAACAATCTGTGGGTTTTCTGAATCTGCGGTTCCAAACCCATTTCCCAAAAGACAATGCCACCGAGTGAAATCAATCTCTACCGCCCTGAATCTGCGGCAATCACTTTTGTATTTTCCCACAGATTTCTCTTCGATCTCAGACAATCTGTGGGTTTTCTGAATCTGCGGTTTAAACCCCATTTCCCAAAAGATCATGTCCTGAATCTGTGGCCATCATTCTTCCACCCCTGACCTCCCCAACCTCGTGACCTCCACGCCCCAGCCCCAACCCTGGCTCATTCACGGCATCCCCCATGCCGTCCGCCCCCGAGCCCTCGTCATGGGCATCGTCAACGTCACCCCCGACTCCTTCTCCGACGGTGGCCATTTCCTTGACGCCGGCCGCGCCGTCGAGCACGGATTGCGTCTCCTCGCCGAGGGCGCCGACATCCTTGACATCGGGGGCGAGTCCACCCGCCCCGGTGCCGAACCCGTCTCTGCCGAGGAAGAAATCCGCCGCGTCATTCCCGTCATCAAAGGCATCCGCAGCCAGACCCGCGCCCTGCTGTCCATCGACACCATGAAAGCCGCCGTCGCCCGCGCCGCCCTCGCCGCCGGGGCGGACATCATCAACGACGTCACCGGCTTCGGCGGTGATCCCGGCATGATCCAGCTCGCCTCCGAAACCGACGCCGGTCTCGTCGTCATGCACATGCGCGGCACCCCCGCCTCCATGCAGACCTCCCCCACTTACACCGACGTCGTTGCCGAAGTGCGCGCCTACTTCGAGCGTCGCCTGCACGTCCTCACCGACGCCGGCATCGCCCCCGAGCGCATCGTCTTTGATCCCGGCTTCGGCTTCGGCAAAACCCTGGAGCACAATTTGCAGCTCCTCCGCCGCCTACCCGAACTCCGCCTCGCCGACCGCCCCCTGCTCGTCGGCATCTCCCGCAAGTCCATGCTCTCCCGCCTCACCGGCCTCGACGACGTCGCCGACCGCTACTGGCCCACCATCGCCCTCACCGCCTGGCTGCGCGAGCAAGGCGCCGACATCCACCGCGTCCACGACGTCGCCCCCAACACCCAGTCCCTCCGCATGATCGAAGCCATCACCGCCTCAGCCTAAGAAGATCAAACGCCGCACGTCCATCACGAACCTTCTCAACAATCGTATCGTTCATGATCGGACTATCTCCTTCTTAGCCCGTGGCGGGGATTCCGGTGATGATGTCGGATCACCATGATCCGGATACAATCCAGTCGTTCCTCAAATAAGATGTGATACGGAAACCGCTTGAGATTGCTCCGTCTTCTTCCACTTGGATCGTAATGATGCCTCTCGGGATACTGCTCGATACAGTCGATCGCAGCATCAATCTCCTTCCAGAACTTATCGCACAATTCATCCGATATATCCGCGTACTTCGCGGCAATCTCGCGCGCATCCTTCGCCGCCCTGGGATGAAAGATGAGAGGCTTCATGCCGCCACTCAACGCCCGCAGAGTCTTCGAAATTCGTCCTTGGTCACGCCAACCACCGCTTCAGAGTCCAACTCGGCAGATCGGTTCTCTACCTCCTCATCGTCAACCCAATAGTGGGTGTCATCGAGGCTCCCAAGCAGTAAGGCTGCCAATTCAGCCCGCTCAGGTTTCGAAAGGCTGACCACAGAATCTCGAAGTTCGGTGAAAGTGCTCACGGGCCAAGGCTAGCTTGCTGCGTTCAGAATTCCAGTCCGAGTTTCTAGCGCACCAGTGTCATCAGTGTGCCTCAATATCAAAGGAAGCCCGAACTCCGCCTCGCCGCCCGCCCCCTTGCTCGTCGGCATCTCCCGCAAATCCATGCTCTCCCGCCTCACCGGCCTCGACGACATGTCCGACCGCTACTGGCCCACCGTCGCCCTCAACACCCAGTCCCTCCGCATGATCGAAGCCATCACCGCCTCAGCCTAAAAAAACAGACACCGGAAACCCAAAGCCCCACCCCAAACTTCCCCACTCGGAATCCAGGAACGCTTCGGATCAGGCGACGGCGAGCGCAAGACGTTGCTGACACGACAGATAGCCTTCGAGCCGTTGCCTGCATCCGTCTTGTTCGGCCTCGTGTTTGTTGAATGGCCTGTCATGCGTGACGTCCTAGGTCGGCAAAATAGCACCAACTCTGACCGATATCATGCCAATACTCGGCAAGTGAAGAAGGCGCTCCCTCGACCACTGAACCTCGGCAGCAACCCTCAACAGGTCCGCCGTTGGGCGGTATTAGGCCCCAAGTTGGTGTGCAAAGTGTGTAGCCAACAATCGAACTAAACTCTCGGTCCAGAAGGGCGTTGATCATGCGTGCTACGACTTCGGGGTGAAGCGAAGTGAAGCCGTTCATTGCGATCCAGACAAAACCAAATCCGTCCCCTGCAAGAAGTCTGGCAACTGACTCTCTCAACTGCCTATTGGACTTCTTCAGAAGTCGCCTCATCGGCTCCTCAAAAGTATCCATTCGTCCCTCTCGATTCAGGTCTGGAACTGCAACTCGATATACGCCGAAACCTCGCTCATCTACTGAAATAGGCTTCGGAACAAAGCTAGAGAAACGGTCAATAAAACCGCCCTCGGCGAAATAGTCCGTGTCTATGACCTTCAACTCTACTATGCACCGAGTGCTCTCGTTAATGTAGTCAGCATTCGGAAAGTCTGGAGAGTGTCCAACCAGCTCCGAAACACGTCGAAAACCCTTCGTGGCAAAGAATCTGTCGAAGTCCTTTTCGATGTCATCTGCGGTTTTCATGAGTTGGCGATGGACTCTGCCTCTTGGCCGAACGCTGAGCTGACACACCCCGAATCGAAGCCCTAAAACTATGCCAAACGAACAAGCACAATCGAAGCTAGATACCGCGGAACAACCCCGTAATGAGGGATTGTCGTCCAGCGTCTTGTTGGGCCTTGGTCTTTACGTGATCGAGGCGAGATACCGAAACCGCGACAAGGATCTCGGACCATGGAAACCTGAATGTGCATTCGTGCATGAGGCGGAAGTCGAATGGTATTTCGAGCAATTCAAATCCACGGGCTACATGCGGATTCTTCGGCCCAACAGTGTTATTAGTGTACTCCAATATCGCTGGAAGCGATATTTTCACACCGTTTCAGTGGTGATGATGAGGCTGGAGGCTTGAAATGACAAGGCCTTTTTGGTTTCGCCTTACCTTTCAAAACCATTCAGGAATCATGAATATTTGGCACTCCAGCACAACCGATATTGCGTGGGTAGATATCGTTATCGTTAATTGGGCTTAAGGATCTTGAGCTGCGCAGGGACCGGCGATTCCGGTGAGGAATGAAGGGTGGAGAAGCGCGAGCGGTCTTCGGGTCCTCCCGAAAGCATCTCTGGGAATTGAATGGACACCTCCCACCCAAGCCCGCCAAGCCGGAGCAATACCTGAAGCAGCACCTACTGTAAAACCACCCCGCCGCCCCGGATGAGGAGGAAGAACCGGAACCCACACCGCGCGTAGAAGAGTAGTCTCTAAGAACTGGGGGCATTCCTCTCCCCAGTCAAACCGGATCGGGCCAGGAATGGCCCTATTACTCTTGGACGACCCAGCACTCGCCAGCCGAGCCGAACCTCAATCGTCTCCACCAGCCCGCCTCTGCGTACCCCTTCACGGCCTCGCAAATAAAAATCCTGTCCCTCCTGCGCATCCTGGAATCCTGTCCAAAAAAGCCGTCACTCCCCACCCTTCGGATCAAACGCATCCCTCAGCCCATCCCCCAGGAAGTTCAGCGCTAGCAAAGTCATCGACATCGCCGCCGCCGGGAACACCAGCAGCCACCACTTGCTCTCCAGCGGATTGATCGCCTGCGCTCCATCCTTCAGCAGACTCCCCCAACTCGCCGCTGGCGCCTCAATCCCCAGCCCCAAGAAACTCAGGAACGACTCATCCAGCACCACCGCCGGAATCGTCAGCGTCAGGTAGGTCAGGATCACCGTCGCCAAATTCGGCAGCAGATGCTTCCACAGGATCACCCACGGTCGCTGCCCCATCGCGCGCGCCGCGGTGACGAACGTCGTCTCCCGCAGCACCAGCACTTGCCCGCGAATGATGCGCGCCATCGTCAGCCATTCCACCAGTCCCAGCGACACGATCATCACCAAGATCCGCGAATACGGAATGATCCCATTCACCCGACCCTCCAGCACCAACCACCCACGACCCTGCGCCCACAGCCGCAGCGCATCCAGCCAGTCCTTCAAATACGGATCCAACGCCGCGATGAAAATCATG
>JBIIUD010000181.1:0-5975 GCA_044340175.1 Verrucomicrobiaceae bacterium | reverse complement strand
GCTAGCACTGGTAAATCCACGCTCACTCGCTGTCTTGAACGCTACCTCCGCCATCACGGGGCCGATCATCAGGTCCTGACCCTCGTCTCCGAAAAGGACCCGCTGAGCGATGAATTCACTCTCGAGGCAGACGAGCTCTCCGGCGCTCTGTTCCTGCACCACCTCGACCAGTCCAATATCACCCTCATCGAGGTCGAAACCGGTTTGGGCGATTTCTTTGCCACCTTCTATCAGCACAACGAACTCGAAAACGTCCTCTCCGAAGCTGGCATTCAGTTATCAGTCGTCCTGCCCGTCACCAGCGAGTCCGACACGTTTGACTCCGTCATTCGCGCCGCTGAAGTTTACTCTGATACCGCCGAATACACGATCGCGCACCTCATCACGGGCAGCTATGACGATGATGACAGCACCTGGGATCGCAGTTATGCCGCTCGCGTCATGGATATGTTCGAAGCTGTCGAACTCTACATCCCCGAGATCGGATTCCAGCTTGAAATGGAACTCAGAGCCCATCACATGGAACTTCCAGAAGCTTTGAGTGAACCAGACGCTGCTGAAATCTTGGGCCGGGACTTCAGCCAGTGGCTGACCCGCTCCCACAGTCAGGTCGATGGTGCCCGCCAGTATCTATTTGGTGATGCCTTCGTTCCCACGGCATCACCTGCCAGCGCGAAAAGTCCACGCAAGTCGGCGCGGCGCAAGGCCAACTTCTAAATCCACGGCGCAGCCAGCGTCATGGTCTCCTACCAGCAGGCGTCCCCCTCACCATGGGTGGGCGCCTGTTTTTTGAGCATCTCATCTCACTCAAACAGATCAGGGTAACGACTTTCCGCCAACTGCAGGCTGAGTTGCCGAATGTCCGCCGCGTTGGTCAGCATTTGAGCCTTGGCCCATAGATCCTGACATTCCTTCAGAGCCAAGCGCCGCACCGCCTCCTTCACCCTAGCCACTTGGCTGGTGGAAACACTCAACTCGCGCATCCCCATGCCGAGCAGCAGGGGCGTCAAACTGATGTCCGCCGCCATTTCGCCGCACATGCCCACGCGCACTTTGCCCCCCTGACCGGACTCGATCGTCATGGCAATGAGCCGCAGCACCGCCGGGTGCGTCGTCTGGTAGAGGTCGGCTACCCGATCATTGAGCCGGTCCACGGCCAGCGTGTATTGGACCAGATCATTGGTGCCCAGACTCAGAAAATCGACGTGTTGTGCCAAGGCCCCAGCAATAAGCGCCGCCCCTGGCACCTCAATCATCGCCCCCACCAAGAGTTCAGACGGTGGCGCAATTTTCTCCGCATCCAGCTCCGCCGCACAGATTTTCAGCAGTGCCTTTGCCGCCAGCACCTCCTCCACCGTCGTCACCATCGGAAACATGATGCCTACACGGCTCCAAGCACCAGCCCGCAGCAGAGCACGTAACTGCCGTTTGAACAGATCCTGCCGCCCCAAGCTCAAGCGAATGCCACGCCACCCCAGGAAGGGATTGGGCTCAGGTTCCGCACTGTAGCCTTCCTCCACCTTATCTCCCCCCAAATCTAAAGTTCGGAAAATCACCAACCGGGGCTCCATGCTCTCGATCACCTGCCGATAAGCCGCCGCCAACCAATCCTCAGAAGCCGTCGGGTCGGCCAAGTGCAGGAACTCCGTTCGAAACAATCCCACCTCCTCCGCTCCGCAGTCCTTTAAAGCAGGCAGTTCCTCCAAGAACTCACCGTTGACCCCCACCACCACAGCTTCGCCCTCCAGAGTCAGCGCTGCCTCCTGACGCCGGGCGTGCAGCACGTCCTCACGTTTTTCTGCAGCCGCCTCCCGGACGCGGGACTCGTCCACCGTCTCCTCAGACGGATTCAGGATCAACACCCCCTCATCCCCATCCAGCAGCACCCGATCCCCGGAGTGGAGCAAACCGGAAATCCCTGACAGCCGCACCACCGCCGGTACATTCATGGAGCGTGCGATGATCGCCGCATGAGACACCGCGCTGCCCGTCTCCACCGCAAAGCCCAGCACCCGGCTGCGATCCAGTTGCACCGTGTCTGAAGGCGTCAGATCTCTGGCCACCACGATGACCGGGTGGTCAAACATCGGCGTTTCCAGCATTTCCCCGCGCAAGTGACGCATCACCCGCTGCGTCACATCCTTGATGTCCAAAAAGCGCTCCCTCAGGTAGGGATCAGACATCCGCCGCAGGGCGTTGATGTTCTTCAGCATCAACTGGTAGTAGGCGTAGTCCACGTTCAACCACTCCACCCGCACCCGCTTCTCCACCTGCGCCAGCAGCGTCACATCATCCAAAATCAAGAGGTGCGCGTCAAAAATGTCAGCCTCCGCGCCACCGCCATTTTCAATCATCTGCCGCTGCAGTTCCTCGATCTCTGAGCGGGTCACCGCCAGCGCCCGGGCCAGCCGCTCCATCTCATGATCCGCCTGCTCTGGCCGGATCGTCTCCGGCTCTGGCTCATCGAATTGGTCTTTGAGGACATGGACAACCCCGTAGGCAAGTCCGCCACTCACAGGCAGACCCGTCCACCGCCTAGTCACCAAATCGGGAGGGAGCTCAGTCAAACGAGTGCCACCATCCCAAGGAGCGCTCCCGCGTCAACCCCGCCATGAGCCCTCCTTCTAATTCAGTATCACACTTTCTCCGGCCTTTGCCCTGCACCAGCGCTCACTCGCTGTCCCCAAACCCACTGCTCACCAGAGCCTCCAGTTCCGCCATGGCCGCCTCCGCATCCACGCCCTCCGTCGTGATCTTGATCGTCTCTCCCCGTCCCGCAGCCAGCATCATCAGTCCCATGATGCTCTTCCCATTCACCGGCTCCTCATCCTTCTCCACCCACACATCACACTTGTACTGGCTGGCCCGCTTGACAAACTGCGCCGCTGGCCGGGCATGCATGCCCATCTTGTTCTGAATAACGAACTCTTTTTGCACAGTCATAATCAAGGATTTGCTCCCGGTTTTCGGTCGGGGGTCAACCTAATTGCCCATCTGCGATCTTTTTCAACAACCTTTGATCAAAGTCCACGGCGCTATTGTAGCCAAAAGCTCTCAATTTGTAGTTCAACGCCGCCAATTCAATCAAACCCGCCACATCACGCCCAGGTGCCACTGGCAAATCCACCGTCGTTACCGGCAGTCCCATCAGCAATTCCTTCCGCTCCCCGACACCCACACGCTCAAGATCATGCGTCGCCTGCCCCACCACCAGCCGCACCACTAGATCCACCCGCTTGCTCATCCTGACGGATCCCACCCCAAACAGAGCTGCTACATTGAGAATGCCTAGCCCACGGATCTCAATCATGTTGCGCGTCGTGTCTGGAGACGTCCCCACCACCTCCCGCTCCTCGATCAATCTCAGCCGCACCACGTCATCCGCCACCAGGCTCCCCCCCCGCTGCAGTAGCCCGATCACCGCCTCACTCTTCCCACAGCCGCTGTCCCCCTGAATCATCACCCCGATGCCCTGCACATCCACCAAGCACCCGTGCACCAGTGTCGTCGCCGCAAACATCCACTCCAGTTTCAGCGTCGCCGCATTCAGAAACTTCATCGTCACCATGCTCGTGTGCAAGATGGAGATGCCAGCCTCATTCGCGATCTCCACCAAATCCTGTGGGATCGCCCGCCCACGTGCCACCACGATGCACGGGATGTCCTGAGAACACAACTGACTGAACCGAGTGCGCGCCAATTCCGGCTTTAAGCCCTGCAAAAACGAAATCTCCGAGTTCCCAATCACCTGAATCCGTTTGTAAGCGAAGTAGGTGAAAAAACCGCTCAACGCTAGCCCTGGACGATTCACCGAAGGCTCCATGATCCGCCGTGACAGCCCCTCCTCGGAGCCAATCAGCCGCAGCTTTAACCCCTCTTGATGCTGCTCGAAGAAATCCTGCACCAACACCGATGCAGGGCGTTTGATTTTGATCGGAGGACCGCCAGCCATAAGGAGAATGAGTGGACCTCAATACCCCCTGCCCAGCCCACCCGCAACCTCCAAAAGAGAAGGGGCGGACTCTGCGTCCGCCCCCCGATTGAAGCTGTGATCTTTGATCCAACCCGGATCAAAGGAACTCGTTGATCAAGTTTTCCAGGAACTCCTGGCGGCCACTCGCCAGCAGCGGCTCCCCATTCTCGAGAGTGAAAGCCTCCAGATCCTCCAGGGAAGTCGCCCCTGCCTCCACCTGCGCCCCGATGCCATTGTCAAAGGTGTTATAGCGCTGCGTGATGTGGGCATCCAAACGACCGTCGTCGATGATCGCCTGCGCGATCTTCAAACCTCTCGCAAAGGCATCCATGCCGCCGATGTGCGCGTGGAACAGGTCCACCGGCTCAAAACTCTCCCGACGCACCTTCGCATCAAAGTTCAAGCCCCCCGTGGTGAAGCCCCCCATCTTGAGCACCTCCAGCATGATCTGAGAGGTGAGATAAATGTTGGTCGGGAACTGGTCCGTATCCCAGCCGATCAGTTCATCCCCTGTGTTCGCATCGATGGAACCCAGCGCGCCGGCGGCAACGGCCACTTGCAACTCATGGCGCATCGTATGCCCCGCCAAGGTTGCATGGTTGGTCTCAATGTTCAGCTTGAAATGCTCCATCAGGCCATATTCCCGTAGGAAGTTCAAACAGGCCGCCGAGTCACTGTCATACTGGTGCGTCGAAGGCTCACGTGGCTTGGGCTCAATGTAGAAAGGACCGGTGAAACCGATTTTCTTTTTGTAATCCACCGCCATGTGCAGAAACCGCGCCAGATGGTCGAGCTCCCGCTTCATGTTGGTGTTCCACAACGTCGCATAACCTTCGCGCCCACCCCAAAAAGTGTAGCCTTCACCCCCAAGACGGTGCGTCACTTCCAGCGCTTTCTTCACCTGCGCCGCCGCGTAGGCATAAACATGCGCATTCGGGCTCGTCGCCGCGCCCTGACAGTAGCGTGGATGCACAAACAGACAGGCCGTGCCCCAGAGCAGCTTTTTCCCGGTCGCCTGCTGCGCCTTCTCCAACTCATCCGCCACGGCGTCCAGATTCGCATTGCTCTCCGTCAGCGTACGCCCTTCTGGCGCCACGTCCCGGTCATGAAAGCAGTAGTAGTCCACGCCCAGCTTGTCCATGAACTCGAAACAGGCCCAAACTCGCCGCTGCGCGTTCGGAATCGAATCCGTGCCGTCATCCCAAGGCCGTTGCGCCGTGCCCATGCCAAACGGATCCGCCAGGGAGTTCCGCATCGCATGCCAATAGGCCACGCCAAAGCGCATGTGCTCCCGCATCGTCTTACCGCCAACGACTTCGTCAGCATTGTAATGTTTGAAAGCCAGCGGGTTGCGGCTTGTCGGTCCTTCAAAGTTGATCTTCGGAATATCTGGAAAGGCTTCGTTCATGGTCAGCGCCATACCAAACCAATCCCGCCCGGTCGTCAAGCCCTTCATCCATCGATCAACTGCAATCCGCTGATATAATTCCCTCACGCCGCTCGTTTCCTTCGGCCCTCCCAAAGCGAGCGCGGCCGACGCCGCCCGCTTCGATCCCGTTCTTCTCCCATGTTTGCCCATCGACTTCCCCTTCCAGCCGTCCGAGCCCTCCTTGCAGGCCTCGGCATCGTTCTGGGAGTGGGTTGTACCGCTGGTTTTTATCAAAAGCACGCCGACAAAGAAACCTTCAGCCTCCTCCGCGGCAAATCCAGCAAAGTTCATAACTCCGGCACTGACCTCCTGTCCGTCACGCCTCCAGGCCCCGCAGATCTCGAAAACCTCGAGAAAAACTTCTCCACCGAAGCCTTCCTCGGCGACCGTGCCCATATCGAAAAAGGAGCCCGCAAACTCGATCTCTCCGGTGCCCTCAGCTACGGGGTCTCCAGAAACCGCACTTATCTCGGCGAAAAAGAACTCGTCTTCCTCAGCGCCCTTGACCTGACCCTCACCCGCCAACAGTTCACCCCCATCCTCACCGGCATCGGCTCCGGCACCCTCAACAGC
>JBIIUD010000180.1:0-5990 GCA_044340175.1 Verrucomicrobiaceae bacterium | reverse complement strand
GAAGTCTGGTTTTTCCAACTCCACCACCCGCCGCAGGGCCGCTCCATCCAGCATCGACAGCACATGACTTCTATGGGCTACCTGCATGGCAGGCGCGTTCTCGTAGCGATCACAGGCAATGACCTCAACCCCCAGTCGCTGAAGCTCAATGACCACCTCCTTGCCCAGCTCTCCTGAGCCAAGCATGAGAACTTTAGTGGAGGTAGTAGAAAGCGGGGTGCCGATGCGTGCCATGCGACGACATAGCCCGCACCCAGGCCAGCCGTCAATCAAGAACCGAACGCGGGCAGGGCCCCTTGCCCTGCCGTCATCATTCGCTCTCCTTTAGGCGAACAGATGCGCCAGCGGCTTGCCTTTGTCCGCCACCGTGAAGGGACGTTTCGAGGGCGAGAACAGCACCTGGTCCAACGGCAGACCCAGTGCATAGCCGATCGTCGCGTTAAAGTCCGGCACGCTCACCACACCTTCAGCCACCGTATTGCCCCGCTCATCGGAGGCACCATGAACAGTGCCCCCCTTGACGCCACCACCTGCCAGCAGACAAGAAAACGCCTTGGGATGGTGGTCACGACCATCATTGGCATTGATCTCTGGAGTCCGCCCAAACTCGGTGGCCAGCACCACCAGCGTGTCTTTCAGCATGCCACGCTTGTCCAAATCAGAGATCAGTGTGCTGAGCGCACCGTCCAACTCGTCGCACATCTCGGGAACCCGCGTGAAGTTGGCATTATGAGTGTCCCAGCTGCCAAAGGTCACCTCCACAAATCGAACCCCATGCTCCACTAAGCGCCGCGCCAACAGACAGCCCTGGCCAAACTTGCCATCGCCATACTTTTCCCGCAGACCCGCCTCTTCCTCCGAGAGGTCAAAGGCTTTCAACTCCTCGCTCTTCATCATCTTCACCGCGTCGTCATACATGTCCGTGTAAGCACGCACTCGGCTCAGGTCATAAGTCTGCTCAAAAGCGCGATCCAGTTTCTTGGACAGGCTCAGCCGCTCCTGAAACTGCTCTTCACTGAAGCGCTCCAAGCGCGTCACGTTCTTCAGTCCAGCCTCAGGATTGCTCACCATGAGCGGTGAAAACTTGGCCTCGAAAAAGCCCGCCCCCGGGTGCCGACTGTCGTTGCCAATCATCACGGTCGCGGGCAGAGAAGGATTGCCGCGATTTTGAAACTTCTCCAACCAAGCCCCCATCCCGGGATGCCGGATCGAACTGCGCGGCGTGTAGCTCGTGCGCATGAAATACTGACCCTGCTCATGTGCCCCCTGCGTGGATGACATGGAGCGTATGAGCGCCACCTTATCCATCTGGCGGGACATCAATGGCAAGTACTCGCTGATTTTAATCCCGTCCGCATTGGTATTGATGACCTTGGTCAAACCCATCACCTCATTGCCCGGTTTGGGATCCCATGTATCCAGGTGGCTCATGCCGCCAGTCATGTAAAGATAGATGACGTTACGAGCTGTGGGCACCTGTTTCAGTGTCGAGGTGTTCTCGCCAGGAGCCGCAAAGGCTTTGCCATTCAGGTGGCTCAAGGCTGTCACCCCCAGAAAGGTCTTCGCAGCACCAGTGATGAATTCGCGACGTCCGCTTTCGGTACGCAGCAGGGAGGCATTGATGGAGTTCATGATAGCAGAAGAAATCAAAAGGAAGGTTACTGAATGAACAGGAATTGTTTGGTGTTGATCAGCGCCCAGAGCGCGTCAGCCTTGCCACCGACATCCTCGGATTGAACCACTGGGCCAAGCAGCTTTTTCTCTTCCACAGTCGCGGGCCGACTGAGCAGACTTAAATACAGCGTATCCACGGCTTCATCGGCATCCTTGGCACGCTTCAACGAGCGCGCCAGCACCGTGAAGGGATTCAGCATGTCCTCAAACTGTTCCCCATTCAGCATCATCAACGCCTGCCCCACGGTGGCCTCCTTGTTCGAATTCTCAATCAACTCGCGGTCCGACTGTCCAAACTCACGCAGGAAATGCCCCAGCGGCGCCGGTGAGCGGACATCGGCTGAGCGCACCATGACACTCTCGCAGTTCAGGGCATACTGGGAGAATTCCCGCGCATTGTCCTTTGTCACACCAAAATTCTCACGCATCTTATCACGCTGCGCATTTTCGATCTGATTGAGACGGCTGCGGCGCATTTTTTGCACTGCCGCCAATGCTTCATCAAAGCCTAGCTTGTCGCCACCCTTGGTTTTTAACACCGCGCTGATCTCCTTGGCCATTGCTGGATCCCCCTGCTCCGCCAGTTTGCCATCCTTGGCCATTTGCACAAACTTTTGGTAACCCATCTCAAAGACGATGTCTTCGACAGCCTTGTTGATGGCAGTGCGTTGTCCGGAAACAACCCGCTTGGCCGCGCGAATCCCGGCTTCATCCTTGGCTTCCTGGGCCTTGGTCAACGCCACTTGAGCCTGGCGTACATCACTCGAAAGCTTCTTCTGCAATTCCGCTATGCGTTTGGCCCCCTCCGCCAACTCCTTGTCAGTGAGCGCAGCTAAAGCATGATCCATCCAGCGCACACGCGTCAGCAGGTTGTCGCGCTCCAGTTCTACTTCCATGCTCGCCCGGTCAGACTGCGGTCGGTAAAGTGCGACCAGTGAGTCCCAGATTTGTTCGGCGCTCATCCGGCGCATCAGCGGTCCCGGGAAGTAATAGGACTCACCCAGCGCGAGTTCCTTGGCATAGGCGGCACGCTGGTAGGTCTGCGTATTCATCAGCACTCGCAGGTAGGCCTTCATGTCGTAATTGACCTCCTTCATGAGCTTCTCCAAATAGCTCATCAGCGCAGGATTCGTCGGCACCGTCGAATCCGTGATCTCATCCACCGGCTCGATCACTCCCTGCCCCATCACTTTCTTCCACAGCCGATTCGCGATCACCAGCGTGAACCTCGGATTATCCTTCGATGTCATCCATTGAGCATACGCCTCCACCGGAGCCTGCCCTTCAACCGTGACTTTGCCATCAGGAGCGAATGCCGCAGGGATCACCGGCTCGACCACATCAAAAGGCTTGGCGTTGTCATAGTTGTAGTCATGCGGCAGCTTCAGCGGACGATTGGTGCGCACCACGTTGTTGTAGCGCAATGGCCGGAGGATCTCCGTCATCGCCTTGCCCATGGCCACACGATCCTCCTTGGCCACTCCGCCCACTTTTTTCCCGCCCTTAGCCTTCTTCGCATACATCCCAGCTTCCATGGAACGACCGACCAAACCATTGGTCGAAACCACACCATACGTGTGAGCCGCCATTTGGTAGTAATCCATCATCGACCACTTATCGAAGGGATGGTCATGACACTGGGCACAGACCATCTGCGTCCCCAAGAAGACCTGCGTCGTCACCGCCATGTTGTCGAGCTGCATGTTGTAATCCCGGATATAAAAGCCGACCGCACCGTTCTCATACGTCTTCCCCTCGGCCGTGAGCAGCTCACGCACCATCTGGTCGTAGGGCTTGTTGCCGTTCAGACTCTTTTTCAGCCAGTCAGAATACGCCAACCCGGCCGGAAGACTCTGATTGCCACCAACCGAGGTACTTTTTAGACGCAGGACATCCGCCCAAAAATTGTAATGATGCTGAGTGTAGCCTTCGGAGGCCAGCAAAGAATCGATCAGCACTGACCGCTTATCCGTTGTGGTGTTCGCCAAGAACGCCTGCGTCTCCTTCAGGGTGGGGATCCGGCCCAGCGTATCAAGATAAACACGGCGCAGGAAAACATCGTCGCTGACTATGGCATTCGGCTCCATTTTCTGCTGCTCCAGCTTCTTGAGGACCAAAGCGTCAATTTCTTGCGCCCGACCTCGGGCATCAAGCGTCTCAGCTTGGGCACAGGTCCAAGCAAACAGGCTCAGTGCGCCCACAGCGCAGAAGCGGCGGGATTTGAGGAATATCAGGGAGGGGTCGGTGAAGCGGGGGGTCTTCATGTTTCTGGGGTTTGCGGCCTCGGGGGAACCCGTCGGCAGTGTTCGCACCCGGCGAAACGGTAAACCGCGTGCCCTCTTTCAAGAAAATCAAAACCCAATGTCGTAAGCCACCAACTACTTAACGGCTCCTTAACTTTTGAACGGTCTTTTCCAAGTCGGCCAAATAGCTGCCAACTGAATCACGTTTTTTGAGTTCTTGTGCCCTTTTCAACAATTCTATGGCTGAAGCCATAGCCTCTAACCTCTTGCCTTTATCAGTCTCACTTGCTGATTTGGCAATCTTCGCTTGAGCTAGCCGCACACTCGCATCAGCCTCAGTCGTGTTAATTTTGATGGCCCTCTCCAAGTAGAATATTGCCTGAACAAGATCCGCATCTGTTCCTTTTTTAATAAAATGATCCGCCAACAACATTAGAGCCTCACCATCCATAGGGTCGACTTGAACGATCTCATTCAACAAAGCCACAGCCGACTCAGAAGCATCCTCAGCCATTGCAATGCGGCTACGGACTTTTAACATCTTCACTTTCTGTGCTGTCTCCAAATTAGAATACACAGACTCCACCGCAACCAAGACTGCTTTGGCCTCGGAATAGGCGGACCGCTGAGCCAGGGACTCTGCACTCTTCAGTAACCCATCAGGTCCACTCGGGGCACCTTTTGCAGACGCCCCCGCTATGAAACTTCGGGAAGCCAATGAATACAGTGCTTGAGCCATGTAAATTTCGCCCAAGGTAGAATACTCTTTGGCCGTCGCCTTGCCCATCAAAATAAGCATCTCTAAATTTTGAGCAGCTTTCAATGGCGCACCGTTTGCGATCTGCGCCACCGCTTGCATGTTCCAAAACAACTCCTTTTCTGGATCGTCTTTGAGCAACTCATTAAGCAGTGCGATCGCCTCCCCCGCTTTTTGTTGGCTAAACAAGGCCTGAGCCAGACCTGTTTTCCAATCGACCGTCTTAGGCCCTAGCATAATTGCGTTGCGATACGCAGTCTCAGCGCTCAATGAATCGCCATTCTGAAGGTGGCAGTACGCCAACATCCCATAAAGTTCCTCGCTTGCCTGACCCAAGGCTATCGATTTGGTAATGTGTGGGATTGCCTCCCGCGTGCGGTTCACCCTGGTGTACAACAAGCCTAAATTGCTATGTGCCCGCAAAAAGCGATCAAATTTAGTCACTGCCGCACTCAAAGCTTCACGCGCCTTGTCCACATCATTTTTCTGCATGTAAAGAACGCCCAATTCATAGTCGAACCGTGCCGTAGCTTCAGGTCCAGAAACTTTTTGAAAGGCATTGATGCACGCCTCTAGGTCTTTCCCCATAAAAGGCTGAATTTGCTCCAGATAGTGCTGTTCTTCCTCTGTCAATTTAGGTTCGACATCCGACTTCACCCCAAGTGTCCCCAGAAAGGCATCGCGAAACTCTGGTGATCGAAAATAGTCAGTGGGATAAAAAGAGGCCCCGGCATAGCATTCCAAGCTAAAAGCAAGCAAGAGAAACGACTTTGCCGCCAACTCACGGATCATCAGTCTGATAATAGAATTCATCACGTTCAATCTTCAATTCACGCCCAACACTACCGGTAGCCTTACCTTACAGGAAACAGGTCTCCCCTTCCGAGTCGCCGGCTCAAAATTCATCGTCTTAACACCATCCAGGACATAAGAATTCAAAGCTGAATTGGTGGTACTTTCCACCTGCGGATTGGAAATCTTTCCTTTGTCATCTACCACCAATCGCACAACCACCCTACCCCCAGACTTTCGTAGTGCCGGCGGCAACTTGATCGCAGGCGCACCAACCGGGCGAGGCCTCTCGTCAACATCTGAACCTCCTAACGCTCCATCGGCAATACCGCCACCACCCGTGCCCATTCCAGTCCCACCAATTGCTCCCCCGCTGGATAGACCTCCTCCACCACCAAAATCACTCATCGCTCCACCTAGAGCACCCGCAAGATCCGAAAGACTCATCGCCGATAGGGCTGCGGGAGCCTCAACCGCCGATTCCGCGGCTTCAAAAACCTTCGTATCTAATTGCAGTTGATCTG
>JBIIUD010000179.1:0-5995 GCA_044340175.1 Verrucomicrobiaceae bacterium | reverse complement strand
CGCCTCCAGCTGTTTCCGTTCCGCTTCCGTCAACGCCGCCAACTTCTCCGCCTTCACCTCCAGTTTCGCCAGCCGTCCCGCCTCCGCCAGCGCAGCCGCCAGCATCTCCGCGTTGAGCGTCGGCCCACGAGTCACCGCCGCCACCCAGCCACCTGTCAGACCGATTCCCATCAGCCCGACCCCCACCCATACCAATCGCCCCAGCTTCGGCAGCGGCAGATCCATCCGCAACCGCCCCAGCGCCTCAGGCAACAGCTGCGCCTGTCCCTGCCAATGCCTAGCCTCCCCCTCCGTCATCTGCGCACGCTGCTCATAGCTCCATGCCGCTGCAAAAGCCTCCCGCCGCCCCGCCTCTCGGTCCCAGAGCGCCCACACCGCATACTGGGACGGACGCCCCCGCCAGATCCAGGTAAAGAAAGCCACCGCCACCAGCAAAACTGCTAGCACGGCCACCAGCAAGGGCATCAGCCCACCCTCAAGCGCCGCCCAGACCAGCGCCAACCCGAGCACCCCACCCAGAATCGGCAAGCCCACCCGCAGCATCAGCGCCCAAAATCGCCGCCAAACCACCCGCTGCATCACCCTACCCGACGCCGCCGCAAACACCGCCTTTCTCGGCAGGTCTCCATCAGTTGGCAGTGTCTTATCCACCCTCACCTCATAATCCACATCCCTCTCGACTCCAACCAAAAACCCCACTTGAGTCGCACCCCCAGCCACCGACACTCCCGCTTCACTTAGCCGCCGCCACCTCAACGCCTGACACTGACCCTCTGACACTTCCGACCCCATGCCTCCCCTCCGCCACGGCTACCTGCACATTCCTTTCTGTCATCGCGTCTGCCCTTACTGCTCCTTCTTCAAGCACACCCCAGGCAGCACCGACATCCCTGCCTTCATCGACGCCCTCCTCACCGAGACCCGCCTGCGCACTGCCCGCCACCCCTTCCAGCCCCAAACCCTCTACTTCGGCGGTGGCACCCCCACTTTCTTGAGCGAAACCCATCTCGACGACCTGCTCACCCGACTCAAGGACCTCATCGATTTCTCCCACCTCACCGAGTTCACCTTCGAGGCCAACCCCCGCACTGTCCCACCAAAAAAAGCCGAACTTCTCCGCGCCCACGGCGTCACCCGCATCAGCCTCGGCGTCCAGGCCTGGGATGAACCCACTCTCTCCACCCTTAGCCGCGACCACACGCCTGCCGAGGCCGCCGCTACCTACAGCACCCTCCGTCAGACCGGCTTCGACAGCATCAACATCGACCTCATGTTCTCCATTCCCGGTCAAACTCTCACCGCCTGGAAAGACACCCTTCACCGCACCCTCGAGCTCGCGCCCGACCACGTCTCCGCCTACAACCTCAACTACGAAGAAGACACCGAATTCTTCGACCGCCTCACCCGCGGCACCTACCGTGAGCTGCCCGACCAGGACGCCGACTTCTTTTTCACCGCGCTCGACCTCCTCGAATCCGCCGGCTTCAGCCACTACGAGATCTCCAACTACGCCCGCCCCGGTCACCAGTCCCGACATAACGCCGCCTACTGGTTCAGCCAAGATTACCTCGGCCTCGGACCCGGCTGCACCAGCACCGTTGCCGGGCAGCGCTGGCAAAACGTGCGCGACACCGCCGCTTACATCACCCGCCTCCAAACGGGCGACCTCCCCGCCACCGATCACGAAGACCTCACCCCCGAGCAGCGCCGCACCGAACGCTTTGGCCTTGAGATCCGCACCCTCCAGGGCCTCCCACTCGAACTCATCCAACCGCCCCAGCGCCCGCTCCTCCACCAACTCGCCCAGGACGGCCTCATCCACCTCTCCCCCACCCACCTCACCCTCACCCGCCCTGGCAAACCCCTCGCCGACAGCATCGCCGTCGCTCTGCTTGGCTAGCCCTGACTTCATTTTTCAACGCCATCACACAAACGTTGGAAAGCCCTTCACATTGACTCCGCTCCAATAGCAGGCCGTGCCAGAACCACGCGCTTTCACTTGCGCCCACTGGCCGCCACGGTACAGGAGCAGGTGATGAAGGCTCTTTTCCTGACCAATGAATTTCCCCCCTACATCTATGGCGGTGCAGGCGTGCATGTCGAGTACCTGACCCGCGAGCTGGCCAAGCTGATCGAGATCGAGGTGCGCTGTTTTGGCGACCAGGACGACCAGCAGCCCAATCTGACCGCCAAAGGAGTCGGTTTAGATGCCTCCAACTGGACCGCCCCGAAGAATCTGCAATCCGCTTTTGGCGCGGTGCAGCGCAGTCTCGACTTCAACACCCGCGCCATCGAAGCCGACCTCGTCCACCTGCACACCTGGTACTCCCACTTCGGTGGCATTTTGGCCAAATTGAACTACGGCCTGCCCATGGTCTTGACCGTTCACTCCCTGGAGCCACTGCGCCCCTGGAAGCGTGAACAACTTGGCGGAGGGTACGATTTCACCGTCTGGCTCGAGCGCACGGCCATCGAAATGGCGGATGCGGTCATCGCTGTCTCGGAGGAGACGAAGGCAGACATCCTGCGGCTTTTTAACGTGAACCCCCACCGCGTCCACGTCATCCATAACGGCATCGATCCCGAGGAATACCACAAGGTAGATCGTCCCGATTTGCTGCTCAAAAATGGCGTGGACCCGACGCAGCCGTATGTCCTCTTCGTCGGCCGCATCACACGACAAAAGGGCATCGTTCACCTGGTGCGGGCGATTCAGCATTTCGCTCCGGGCTTCCAGGTGGTGCTGTGCGCAGGCGCGCCGGACACCCCAGAGATCGCCCTGGAAATGCACGCGGCCGTTGCAGCCGCCCAAGAGAAACGACCCGGCATTGTGTGGATCGATAAGATGGTGACGACAGAGGAAAAAATCGCCCTCTATTCGCACGCCGACGTTTTCTGCTGTCCATCGATTTATGAACCCTTTGGCATCATCAATCTGGAAGCCATGGCTTGCGAGACGGCCGTGGTGGCTAGCGCCGTAGGCGGCATCAAAGAGGTCGTCGTCAATGGTGGCACCGGCTATCTAGTGAATGTCCAGCAGCAGCCGGAGAGCCCCTTCGAAGCGCTCGATCCTGAGCAGTTCTCCAAGGATCTAGCAGAGTCCGTCAATCTACTGATGTCTCACCCGGAACTGCGCGCGGAAATGGCCGCCGCCGGTCGCCAGCGGGCGGTGGATCATTTCAGCTGGAGCGCCATCGCCAAACGCACGCTGTCCCTTTATCAAACCCTGACCCCAAAACGGTCATGAGCATGGCAACACCGGATTTTGATTTCGACTTCATCGTTATCGGTGGTGGCAGCGCAGGGTACGCAGCGGCTCGCACGGCGGCCTCACTTGAACTGAGAACGGCTGTGATCGATGGCGCCGCAGAACTGGGCGGCCTTTGCATCCTGCGTGGCTGCATGCCCAGCAAGACTTTGATCGAGTCCGCCAACCGCGCTCTGACCCTGCGCCGGGCGGCAGAGTTCGGCCTTACCGCCCATCCCGGCGCACCCGACATCCGCGCCATCCGAGATCGCAAGCGCCTACTGATCGATGATTTCGCAGGCTATCGCCAGGGCCAACTCGCGGACGGTCGCTTCACTTTGCACCGGGCCAAAGCGGTGTTCCAAGACGCACACACGCTCACCGTGACTCCGATTGACGGCACGCCGACGTTGACACTCACCGCCCGCAGCTTTTGCATCGCCACTGGGTCTGAGGCAAACGTGCCAGAGATCCCAGGACTGCTAGAGACAGGGTTTTGGACCAGCGACGACATCCTCGACACCGACACCCTACCCGCGAGTTGCCTCGTTCTTGGCGGCGGGGCGATCGCTCTGGAGATGGCGCATTACTTGGATGCCGTGGGCACCCGCACCACCATCATTCAGCGCAATCGACAGCTCCTGGCCGGGCTTGACCCAGAGGCCAGCGACGCCGTCCGAAAAGCCTACACCGAGCGCGGCATCACCACGTACTGCGGCACTCACATCCAACGCATCGAGACTCGCCCAGACGGCCAAAAAACCGTTCATTTCAGCGATAGCTCAGGCACCCATGAACTTCACGCCGAGCAGATCCTGCTCGCGCTCGGCAGGCATCCCGCCACCGACGGCTTAGGTCTCGAAAAAGCGGGTGTCTCACTGGTAAAAAAGAAAATCGTGGTCAATCCAACGCAACAGAGCAGCCAGCAGCATCTGTTTGCCGCCGGAGACGTGGCCAGCCCTCTGGATGTGGTGCATTTGGCCATCGAACAAGGCGAGATCGCCGCGCGCAACGCGCACCGTCTGCTCACCGGCAGCACGGAGACTCTGGAAGAGATCGACTATCGGCTGCGACTCTTTGGCGTCTTCTCCCACCCCCAAGTCGCCGCCGTCGGCCCCAGCGAGGAAGAACTGCGCGCTCAGGGCGTGCCGGTCATCAGCGCCAGCTATCCCTTTGATGACCACGGCAAATCCATGACCATGGGCGAAACGCATGGTTTTGTGAAAATGCTGGCCCATGGCCAAACGGGCGAGATCCTGAGCGCGGTCTGCGTCGGGCCGGAGGCCACGGAATTGATTCATGAAGTGGTGGTTGCCATGCACTTCCGTGCTACCGCCGCCGCTTTCATGCGCATTCCGCATTACCATCCCACGCTCTCCGAAATCTGGACCTACCCCGCCGAAGAACTAGCGGACCAAGTTGCCTCCGGAGTCGTCCCATGAGGAAACACGGAAAATTCTCTAGCCTGATATTGACAGTCGCTTCATTTACCCGGTATATATTCGCTCCATGTTAAGGCAAATCATCGGTCAACCCAGTGAGGGGTCAAAAGACGCTGCCTCAAAGCCACCTGCGGCACCTGCTGTCGGCGGCGCTCCGGCGTACTCCACCCCTTCGTCTCCCGCTCCACAACCCCAACGTGTCTCATCCTCACCCATGACATCTACCAAAAACGTTCTGTCCAACGACGTCGAAATCAAAGGCTCGATCAAATTCTCTCACGACCTCATTATTGACGGACGCATTGAGGGTGAAGTGCATTCCGACGGCGCTCTGACCGTGGGTGAAAATGCCCACATCAAGGGTGAGATCAAAACCCGCACCGTAGTCATCTTTGGCAAAGTGGAAGGCAACATCATCGTTCAGGAGCGCTGCGAACTCAAAAGCAACGCGGTCCTCATCGGCGATATCGCCGCAGGCACCCTTTCCATCGAGGAAGGTGCTACCTTTGACGGGCGTTCCCAAGTGGGACGCAAGCCGGACGCTGGCAGATCTGCCGGTGCGCCTGCCGCAGCCCCTAAACCCCAAGGGCAGTAGTTTCTGCACTTTCTACCTGATCGTTAAGTGCTCCGGGGTTTCTTCGGCACGAAACAGTCCATTCTTCCGCCTCCTCCGAAGAATCAAATCGAGGTGGCGTGTCCCGCTTGTGGCGCGGCTCAGTATGAGCCGCGCCTCGTCGTTTCTACGTTCTGCAAATCCTGTGGCGTCCACCTGACGATCCACAAAAAGAAGGTCACCGCCTCCGCCGTTACCCGCAGCGGTGCCGTGGGTGTCGATGACCTTTGGGAAAACGCCACCCCCACCCGCCGCGCCTCCTCAGTCAAACCTGAGCCCGCCGCACCAGCGCCGGAACCCATCCCTGCGGTCGAACCCGAACTGCCCACTGCCGTCGCCGATATGCGACTGGAAAGCGCCCCAGCAGAGGGTCCGCCCGATGCACCGGCCCCTCAAGCTGAAGCCGCTCCTTTGATCACGCCCGAAATCGACGAAGCCGCAGAGGCCGCTCAAGCCGGATTCGGAGCCTTTCTCCAGGCGGTCTCCAAACAACCGACCGCGCCGTCTTCAGGTAACTTAGACAGCAAACTGGAGCACCCTCACCTGCCCCGCATCCTAGCCGGTGCCACGCCCTCGGCAGCGACCCCACTCACACCGTCCACCCCCGTCGCTCCACCCAACAGCACGCTGGAAAAAATGAAGTCGCAGAGCGTCTATCGCCAGCAGTACTTCAAAGACATCGAGTGCTTCGAG
>JBIIUD010000178.1:0-6006 GCA_044340175.1 Verrucomicrobiaceae bacterium | reverse complement strand
CTCGAGTTTGTATTGTGGAGTCTGGGCGCGGAAACCGGTGACGAGAGAGATCAGGCCGGGCTCCTGTTGGGCTGCGGTGAGGAGTTTTTGGGTGGCGTCCTCGAGCGCGTCGAGTCCGGCGTTGTTAAGGTCTTGGACCTGGATTTTAAAGCCGCCCGCGTTGCCGAGACCGCGCAGGGGCGGCGGCGGTAGGACGAGCACGCGCCCTTCCTGGATGGTGGCGAATTTTTGACGGATGACGGCGAGCAGACCATCGCCCTTAAGGTGGGGCTCGGTGCGATTGGCGAAGTCGTCAAAGACGAGGAAAGCGGCACCGACGTTGGGTTGATTGGCCTGGAGGACGGAGGAGTAGCCTGCAATGGCGAAGGTGTGGGCGATGCCGGGGATTTCGCGGGCCATGGCGTCCATGCGGCGGACAATGGCGTCAGTGCGCTCGAAGGCGGAGGCGTCGGGGAGTTGGACGAGGACGAGGGCGTAACCGAGGTCCTGGGAAGGGATGAAGCCGCTGGGGACTTCGTTGAAGACCTTACCAGCGAGGCCGATGAGGGCGGCGTAGGCGATGAGCACGAGGACGGTGATGCGAACGAGCAGGCGGACGAGGGCGGCGTAGGTGTTGGCGCTGAGTTCGAAGAGTCGGTTGAAGGCGCGGAAGAACCAGCCGAAGAGGAAGTTGATGAGCTTCGTGAGTTTGTCGGGCTTGGCCCCATGGGGTTGCAGAAGGATGGCGCAGAGGGCGGGGCTGAGAGTGAGGGAATTGAAGGCCGAGATGACGGTGGAGACGGCGATGGTGAGGGCGAACTGCTTGTAAAACTGGCCGGTGATGCCGCTGACGAAGGCGGTGGGGATGAAGACGGCGCAGAGCACGAGGGCCATGGAAATGACCGCGCTGCTGACTTCCTGCATGGCCTGGATGGAGGCAGCACGGGGGGCGAGACCTTTCGCGATGTTGCGCTCAACGTTTTCGACCACGACGATGGCGTCATCGACAACGATGCCAATCGCGAGCACGAGTCCGAATAGGCTCAAGTTGTTGAGCGAGAAACCCATGGCCTGCATGACGGCGAGGGTGCCGATGAGGGAGACGGGGACGGCGAGCAGCGGGATGATGGAGGCGCGCCAAGTCTGGAGGAAAACAACCACGACCAGGACAACGAGGAGGACGGCCTCAATGAGGGTGGTGAGGACGGATTTGATGGAAGCACGGACGAACTTAGTGGTGTCGTAGTTGATGCGGTAAGCGACCCCAGGGGGAAAGCGCTCTTTGAGTTTGCCCAGTCGGGCATGGACTGCGTCGGCAGTCTTGATGGCGTTGGTGCCAGGGAGTTGGAAGACACGGAGGGAGACGGCGTTGTAGCCGTCCATGTAGGTTTTAGAGGAGTAATCGCGGGAGCCGAGTTCGATGCGGGCGACATCGCGGAGGCGGACGACATCGCCAAGGTCACCGGTTTTGAGCACGATCTCGCCGAACTCAGTCGCGGTTTTGAGGCGTCCTGGGGCGGTGAGGGTGTATTGGAAATCGAGACCGCTTGGGGTGGGCGGTTGACCGAGAGCGCCGGCGGCGACTTGCACGTTCTGCTCGCGCACGGCACGGAGGACATCACCGGCGGTGAGATTGACGGCAGCGATCTTTTCGGGATCGAGCCAAAGGCGCATCGAGTAGTCGAGGCCGCCGAGAGTAGAAGCTTCGGCGACACCGGGGATACGGGCGATCTCATTTTGGATTTGGAGAGTGACGTAGTTTGAGAGGTAGTCGACTTCGCGGGAACCGTCGGGGCTGTAGAACTGGGCGGCGAGGGTGAGGTCCGGGGAACGTTTATTGACGATGACGCCGAGGCGGCGGACCTCTTCAGGGAGGCGTGAGACGGTAGCGTTGACGCGGTTTTGGACAAGGACCTGGGCTTGGTTCAAATCGGTGCCGAGTCGAAAGGTGACGGTGATTTGAACGCGACCGTCACTGGTGGAAGAGGACGAAAGGTAGAGCATGTCCTCGACACCGTTGATCTCTTGTTCGAGAGGAGTGGAGACGGTCTCGGCGAGGGTGCGAGCATCGGCACCGGGGTAGGTGGCGGAGACGATGACGGTGGGGGGGACGACCTCAGGATACTGGGCGATAGGCAGGCCGAAATAGGCGAGCGCACCGAGCAGGGTGATGGCGATCGAAAGGACAGCGGCAAAGATGGGCCGGTCCACGAAGATGCGGGCGAAATTCATGGGGCGTTACTTCGTGGTGGGCTGAGCATTCGGGGGTGAAGCGATGGCGGCACCCGTTGTCGTTTCTGTGGGCACGGGTTCGGGCTGATTGAGCTTCATGTCCACCTCCACTGGTTTGACGATCATGCCATTGCGCACGGCCATGATGCCCTCGATCACAATGCGCTCGCCAGGAGACAGGCCTTTGCGGATGATGCGCAGTCCATCGAAAAGCGGGCCGAGTTCAACTGGGCGATAAACGGCTTTTTGCTCGTTATCAACGACCCAGACAAAGGCGCTGCCTTGGTCATCGGCGATGGCGGCATCACGGACGAGGAGGGCGTCGTATTCGGCACTGCCGGGGATGCGAACCTTGGCGAAGAAACCAGGGGCCATGAGGCGATCTTCGTTGGGGAAAACAGCGCGTGCTAGGATGGTGCCGGTCTCGGGGTTGAGGGCGTTGTCCACGAAGTCGATCTGGCCAAGGTGCGGCCACTCGGTTTCATTGACGAGGGCCATCTCGGCGGGGATTTTTTGGAAGAGGGCGCTGTCGCGCTGGCTGTTCTTGTAAAGGTCACGGTATTTCAGTGAGGAGCGCTCATCGACTTCGATGTAGCAATAGATGGGGTCGAGAGCGACGATGGTGGTCAGGAGAGTGGCGTCTTTGGAACCACCTGTGACGAGGTTGCCTTCGGTGACCCGGGCATAGCTGATGCGACCACTGATGGGCGCACGGATCTGGGTGAATTCGAGGTCGAGTTGGGCGGCGCGGAGGGCAGCCTCGGCACCTCGCACAGCTGCTTCGCCAGCGGAGACCGTTTTTAATCGGCGCTCAGACTCTTCCAATGAAATGGCTTGATCCTTGCGCAGGGCTTCGGCGTTTTTGCCCTGGATGGCGGCGAGTTCGGCGAGGGTGCGGGCTTCAGCGAGCACGGCCTCGGCACGTTGCACGGAGGCTTCATAGGGGCGGGGGTCGATGGTGACCAGGAGATCTCCAGCTTTCACTTCCGCGCCTTCGGTGAAGCTGACTTTGGTGAGGTAGCCGGAGACCTGAGCGCGGACATCGACCTGCTCCCGAGAAGCGAGTCGCCCGGTGAACTCATCCCAGTCGGTAACACGCTGAGAGAGGGGCGTAGCGATGGTGACGTTCGGCGGTGGCGGTGGGGTGGCGCTGGATGCTTTGCTCTGGCTGGGTTTGCAACTGGGGATGAAGGCTAACAGAAGGAGACTTGCCGTCAGGAAACACCATCGGTAGATGGCAAAGGACGTGACAGAGAGAAATAGACGCATCGTGTTTGAAATACGGGGGTTAAAGGCTGGAAAGTAGTGCGGAATGGGAATAGTGGTTATACGATAAAGCTATGACCCATCTGAATGACTTGAGGCAAATCCGTGAGTTTGTGCAAATTGCGGATTCAGGCAGCATCTCGCGTGCGGCGCGTGTGCTCGGAGTGGCGCAGCCAACGGTGAGTCGGCGTTTGGCGGCTTTGGAAGCGGAGGTGGGGTCGTCTCTGCTGCGGCGTGACACGCATACCATGAGTCTGACGGAGGCGGGCAGGACGCTGCTGGCCGATGCGCGTGAACTGCTGGCGCTGGCGGATCGGATGGGGGGGCGGTTGCAGAGGGAGCGGGAATCGCTCAGAGGGCATCTCAGGCTGGTATCGGTGGTCGATGTCGGGCAGTGGGTGGTGTCGCGGGTCTTGTCGCGGTTTCAGCGCCAGTATCCGCAGGTGACGGCTGAGCTGCATTTGATCAACCGACCGACGAAGTTTGTGAAGGAAGGTTTTGATTGTGGCATCCTGGTGGGAGCCCCAACAGACAAAGGTGTGGTGGCCAAAAAGATTGCGGATTTGCCCAGGCGGCTGGTGGCGGCGCCGGGACTGCTGGAACGGCGTGGGGTGCCGGCATCGCCTGCAGAACTGGAGGGTTTGCCATGGCTGGGGTTTTTGCAGCCGCACTTTTTCACGCGGGACAGGCTGGAGTTGCGCCGGGGAGGAGAGGAATGTCGGCTCAAGATGGCGCCTGCGATGCTGCTGGACACGGTGACGGCTGTGCGGGAGGCGGTCATCGAAGGCGCGGGCTTCACGGTGCTACCGGAGTGGATGTCAGACCAGGATGTGATGGAGGGCCGACTCGTTGAGTTGCTGCCGGAGTGGTCCGCTGCACCGGCGGAGCTCTATCTGGCCCACTCGGCGCAGGGAGATGTGCCCGAGCGAGTGGTGCGTCTGCTCGAATACTTGGAAATGGAGTTGCCGAGGGAAATCAACCAAGTGGTGATGCCGGAGCGGCGGCCATTGTGATGTCAGTTTTTCCAGGGGACGAAGGGTTCAGGAAGCGGCACCGACTTGATTCAACCAGTCACTGAGGTTGTAATAGTTGGTCACGCGGGCGATGCGGCCGTCTTGAATTTCGAAGAAAGCACCCACTCGCAGGTAGTAGGTCTGGCCGGCGGCAGGAGGTAGGCCTTCGTCGGTGGCGAGGTAGGTGCCACGGATAAAAAATTCCGCCGCAGCGCGAGAACCCTCTGCGGAGGGCATGACCACGAGGTCTTCGACCTGCTCGGCGTAGCAGCGATCCATGCGCTCAAGGAAGTGGTGAAAGGCTTCGAGTCCGATCTCGGTGGTGCCTTGATTGATGTCATGCACGACGTTGGGCTGCAGCAGGCGAAGGAGAGCGGGGCGATCACCGCGATTGAAGGTCTCGTAGTAGAGAGAGATCAAGGTTTCGGTATCGGAGGCGGCACAAGCAGTGGCGGAGGACATTGAAGGAGAGGGCAGGGGGATGAGATTGTCTGGTAGTTTCGGGCGAGAGATCAAGGGTGCAAACAAAACTTCCTGGCTGGACAAGTCGGTGAAGTGCTTTTAGCGTCTTGCGCATGGCATACCACATCGCACGGGAGAATCAGCAACTTGGGCAGTTTGACGAGGGCGAAGTCCGTTTGAAACTGTCCACTGGAGAGTTTCAGGGAACCGACCTCTGCTGGACGGAGGGCATGGCGGATTGGAAACCTTTGGGGCAAGTGGTGGGCTTGGGAGGAGCTGCGGAGCCAGTGATGGCAGAGGCGAATCCGTATGCGCCGCCGACGGTGGCGCAGAGTTATCGGCCAGTGGAAAGATCTTTGGGGGCACCGCTGGCGACTTTGGGACAGCGATTCGGTGCGGCGATGTTAGATGGAGTGATTTTTCTGGTCGGTTACATTCCCTTGTTGCTGGGAGTAGGTATGGGTGGAGAGGGCACTGAGGTCGAGTCAGGATCACCCTTATTGGCGGGGTTTGGAGGCTTCATTTTGTTATGTTTGATCGGGGTGAACATTTACTTTTTGGTCAAGTATGGGCAATCGATTGGGAAGCGGATCTCTGGTATTCGGGTGGTGAGCAAAGACTCTGATGAAAATCCAGGTCCTCTCAAAGTGATTGGATTGAGAATCGTGTTGAACGGACTGTTAGGCATCATTCCATTCTATGGTTTCGTTGATGTCCTGTTCATTTTTGGTCAAGAACGACGCTGCCTGCATGACCTGATCGCTGGGACTCGAGTGGTCCAAGGGCAACCGGAGTCCAAGTGATGCAGGAAGCTAAGGACACCCAGCGGGCTTTGGTGCGCATCGGCTATGACGGTCGGGTGCACAAGTCTTTCCGCGGACCGAAGGCGGAGGAGCGATTTGCCACTGAGGTGAAAGTATTGCAATACCTCGAACAGCGGGAGTGTCCGTTCGTGCCGCGTGTTTTGGAGTTTGATCCGGAGAAGTTGTATTTGGTGACATCAAACTGTGGCACGAGGGTGGACCGGATTGGGGATGACAAATTGCAATCGCTC
>JBIIUD010000177.1:0-6037 GCA_044340175.1 Verrucomicrobiaceae bacterium | reverse complement strand
TGGGAGTAGAGGGCGCTGGGTGGTCTTGTTCTTATTTGGTTCTTGTGCACTTTCATTTGGGGCAATGATCGGCTAAAGCCTTGACTCCAACAGGGCAAGGCTATTGCTTTTGCGGGTTCGTTGTGTGCGATTTAGCGGGTCGGAGAGTAAGGACCGTGCGATGGCAAGCTAAAGCTTGAACAACGTGCTTTTTGCGTCGGCGCGTCAAGTTCATCGGGGGTGAGGGAAGTTCTGGGTGGCGCAAGAGGGGGAGTTCTGGCAAAGAGGGGTGATGTTTGCGAGGGTCACGAATGCGTTTGCGATTTGGTTGTTGCTGGGAGTGGCCTGGGCCTGGGTGGTGCCGGGGCATTTCACGTGGTTTTTGCCGCACATTCCGATGGGGCTGGGGCTGATCATGCTGGGGATGGGGCTGACGCTGCGGTTTGAGGATTTTGCGGGGGCGTTGAAGGAGCCGGTGAATGTGCTCATCGGGGTGGTGGCGCAGTTTCTCATTATGCCGCTGTTGGGGTGGGCGATTGCGCGGGGGATGGGGTTGCCAGGGCCGCTGGCGGTGGGGTTGATTTTGGTGGCGAGTTGTCCGGGGGGGACGGCGTCGAATGTGATCACGCATTTGGGAGGCGGGAATGTGCCGCTGTCGGTGCTGATGACGACGTGTTCGACGCTGGTGGCGGTGGTGATGACGCCGCTGCTGACGTCGTGGCTGGCGGGGGCTTATGTGCCGGTGCCGGTGGGGGCGATGCTTTTGGACATGATGATGGTGGTGGTGCTGCCGGTGGTGGTGGGGCTGGGGCTGAACCAGGTCATGCCAAAGGTGGTGGGGCGTTTCGCGGGGGCGATGCCGGTGATGAGTGTGCTGTTCATTGTGCTGATCGTGGGGGCGATCGTAGCGGACAAGAAGGTGGCGATTGCGGAGTCGGCGGGGAGTTTGCTGCTATCCGTGTTTTTGCTGCACGCCGGGGGCTTTGGGCTGGGATGGTTGGCGGCGCGGGCGCTGGGACGGACGGACTCGGTGGCGCGGACGATTTCGATCGAGGTGGGGATGCAGAATTCGGGGCTGGGAGCGAAACTGGCGAAGACGCATTTCAGTGATCCGCTGACGGCGGTGCCATCGGCGATTTCAGCGGTGTTTCACAGCTTGATTGGGAGTGTGCTGGCGGCTTGGTGGCGGCGGAAGGGGAGACGTCAGGAGGATTGAGCGGAAGGTTGGTAAAGAGACTTCTCGGCGCTTGAATGACCAAGCGCCCCACCTCTCTGCATGCGAACTCCCCTAAATTAAGGGCGCTCGGCTTTTGGGAGCCACTTGATTTCGTCGCCAGGTTTGGCTGAGCTGCCTTTTTTGCCCCCACCGAGGAAGAGATCGCCGGCGTCTTTGAGGGTGACGAAAATGAGGAAGCCGAAGAGCATGAGGGCGCAGGCGGTCTGGAAGGCTTCGAGGATGCGGCCTTGCAGGGGCTTACGGCGGATCCATTCGGCGATGGCCATGGTGATGTGACCGCCGTCGAGGACAGGGAAGGGCAGCATGTTCATGATGGCGAGGTTGACGTTGAGGACGACGGAGAACCAGAGGACCATCAGGAGGGCGTCGGGGTCTTGGAGCAGATTGTAATAGACCCGACCGATGCCGACAGGGCCGCTCATGTGGGCGGGGCTGATGTCGGACTTGGCGGAGAACAGGCTGCCAATCATGTTGACCATGCTGCGGGAGGCGGCGGAAAGCTGTTCGCCGACGCCAGGGTGCGCCAGTTTGCGCTCGCCAACGGCATGCCATTCAATCCCGAGCATGGGTTTGGTGATGTCAGCGGGGCGCTTGTCAGGCAGGCGAGGGGTGATGCTGATGGTTTCTTCGGTTTTGCCGCGGCGGACGGTGAATTGAAGGGCTTTGTCACCGCCAGCCTTTGCGGCTTCGCCAATCTCAGCAAAGTGGTAAACGGGGTTGCCATTGAGCGTGAGGATTTGGTCGCCAGGTTTGAGGCCTGCCTCAGCTGCGGGGCCGTTTTCCATGATTTTGCCCACCATGGGCGTTTGCTTGCCGATGATGCCGATCTCCTTGAGTGGCGGGCGTTTGAAGATGCTGCTGAACCAGGAGGCTTTTTCAGGGGCGACCCGCGCGTCAGAGGCGGAGAGGACACATTCCACTTTGCCCTGACCGGGGCGATCTACTTTGAAGACAATCTTGTCGCCCTCACTGGCGATGACGGCCCAGCGAACCGAGTCCACGAAGCCTTCGAAGCGCTTGATCGTTTGGCCGTCGATCTCGAGGATGTTGTCGCCCACTTTGAGACCCCCTTTGGCGGCGGCGCTATCTTCGAGGACGTAGCCGATGGTGGTGGTGTTAAGGGACTCTGTCTCGGGTTTGCCAAGCCAGGAGACGAAAAAGGCGAAAAGGGCGGCGAGGCCAAAGCTGAACAGGGGACCAGCGAAGGCGACGATGATTTTGTCGATGGGCTTGATGGGCGGCAGGGGGTCTTTGCTATCGACGCTGCCTTCGATAGCTTCCATGGGGGCCATTTGGGGGAGGGAAACAAAGCCTCCAGCGGGGATGCAGCCGAGACCATATTGGACGCCGTTAACGGTTTTTTTCCACAGGGGCTTGCCGAACCAGATCTGGAAACGATCCACATGAAGGCCCCGCCAACGGGCAGCAAGGAAATGACCCCATTCGTGGACGAGGATCATGAGATTGAACACCAGTAGGACCTCGACGACGAGGATCGTGGTGTAGAGAATTTTGCCGATGATGCCGAGGGAAAGTAGCCAGTCCATGAGAGGTAGAGTCAACGATATAACGCCGCCGGAGAGGTGAGCGTGTTGTTGGGAACTATAAAAACTAGCATTCGCTGGGGGTGGACGCAACGAATGGCTGAGGTTTTTGGGGAAAGAGGCCAGGGATTGACCCGGGTGCTTGAGGGTTCTGTCGGGATGCGCGGGCTCAGGCGCGTCATTCGGGTAGGCGTTTTCTCAGGTCGCGGAGGGTGACGAGATGAGGGATGAGGGCGTGGTCGATGGGCCGCGCGCCGCGCTGGCGCTTAGGGCCGAAAGCGTCTCGACACTGCTCAAAAATAGTTTCCACAAAGGTGACACTGCCAATGGCGATTCCCTGGTGGAAAGCTCGCACGCTTTCAAGCAGGCTGCCTTCAGAGCTAGAGGGTTGCTGGCCGGGCTCTTTCCGACGTTCGTTCACCCAACTGGCGTAGGCACGTCGGCCACCGCCTCTTGACCACTGACGGGGTTCGCACTCGACCACCGCGCACAAGCCCGCGATGGCGTCTGCATCGCCGCAGACGGCCGCCCCCCAGCCACTCCAGCGATAGGCGTCGGCTGTCTCAACGAGGCCTGCCCGCACTGGATTCAGATCGATGTAGGCTGCCATGACTTTGAGGGCGTCGAGTTCTGAATAGGCTTGAGATTTTTCGATGGCTGTTTTGTGCCCCTCGACCAGAACGCTCATGAATCGGGCCATCCACAGCACGCCGCGTCGACTGTGGCGTTTGTTGAACCAGCGGGCAAACCGGGCTTTGACCTCCTTGCAAAAGATGGAGATATCGCAGAATCGCGCTTTGATGCCATTGACGCAGGCCAGAGCTAAGTCTTCCCGCCCGTCTTGCCGCCAGCGTGCCAGTTGGCTACTGAGCATCTCAACAAAGGGTTCGCTGTAGAGGGTTCGCAGGTGGATGAGCAGACGTGCCTCTCCGGCGTTGCCTTCGAAGGTCTTCAGCCACTCTTGGCGGTCTGGAACTCGAACCAAAGCGTGGAAGTGATTGCCCATGACGCAGTAAGTCAGGAGGTGCAGGCCACAGAAACGAGCCATTCGGCGAAGAACTAGTGTCAGCGCTTCTTTTTCAGTGTCGTCAAAGAAAGGGACGCCCTCGCAGAGTCGGGACATCAGGTGGAAGGAGGTCGAGGCTTTGCCTGTCAAAAACTTCACCCGCCTCATTCGCCGCCGCCGCACCGGCTCGTTCATGCCCAGGTAAGGGCCCGTCAAGGCTTTGATTGGGCCGAGGGTATCGGGAGACATCGAGTCGGAAGCAATGGGCGGCATGATCGAATGGTGGGAGAAGTGTGGGGGAGTGTCAACAATATTGTTGCTGGCGGCATAAATAAATGGCAAATGGCGGGTGGTAGGATGAGATGAAGGGGTTGACTGGGACGGGGGGTGCGGACAGGATGGTGGGATGGTGCATTTGACGGTTCTTGGCAGCGGCAGTTCGGGGAACTGTGCGGTGGTGTCCACGGGGGAGACGACACTGCTGTTGGATGCTGGACTTAGTGCGAAGCAGATCTGTGCGCGGCTGGAGACGGTGGGTCTGAGTGCGGAGCAGTTGGACGGGATTCTGCTGACGCATGAGCACCAGGATCACACGCGCGGATTGGAGGTGTTTTGCAAGACGCGGAGCATCCCTCTTTTGTGCACGGCGTTGACGCGGGAGACTCTGGTGAAGGATATTCCGTTCCGCTGCGCGCCTGCTTGGAAGGTGATGCAGACGGGCTGTCGCTTTGAGTTCAGGGACCTCAAAATTGAGTGCTTTCCGGTGCCGCATGATGCGGTGGACCCGGTGGGATATTTGATTGCGGATGCCGACGCGCGCTTGGGTTTTCTCAGTGACGTGGGGCACATCACGAACTTGATTCGGGATCGATTGGCCGGTGCGGATAGCTTATTTGTGGAGGCAAACTATGATGCGAAGCTACTAGATGCGGACACCAAGCGGCCTTGGGCGATCAAGCAGCGGATCAGCAGTCGGCATGGGCATTTGTCGAACCAGCAGACGGCCGAGTTGATCGATGAACTGGCACATCCAGCCTTGCATCACATTGTGCTGGGGCATTTGAGCGATGACTGCAACGATCCGGCGCTAGCGGTGCGGCACATGCGGGAGGTGCTGGACCGGAAGGGGTTCACGCAGACGCAGGTGCAGTGTGCGGGACGGCGTGAGGTGACGCCGACGCTGGAGTGTGCGCGCAGGCATCAGGAGCCGGTGCGGTTTGGCATCGCGGAGGCAGAGGCCCCGCGCCAGATGGCGTTGTTTTGAGTTCGAGGTCAGAAATCGGCGGATTTTGTCTGGTCAAAATAAACCTGGGCTGATTGAATTCGCTCACCATGCCAGCCAGCCACCTTCTTGCACTCGATCAGGGAACGACCAGTTCACGCGCCATTGTTTTTAATTTGCTGGGGCAGGTGGTGGCGGTGGCGCAGGAGGAGTTCACTCAGCATTTCCCCAAACCGGGCTGGGTGGAGCATGATGCCGATGAAATCTGGCGAACACAGCTCGCTGTGGCGCGCTCGGCGATGCGACGAGCGAAGTTGAAGGCGTCAGACATCGCGGCGATCGGCATCACCAATCAACGTGAGACGACAGTGATTTGGGATCGTGAAACCGGCGAGCCCGTGCATCGGGCGATCGTTTGGCAGGACCGGCGGACGGCGGGTTTTTGTGATAAACTCAAAAAGGACGGTGTGGAGAAGCGGGTGCGGGAGAAGACGGGGCTGGTGGTGGATGCGTATTTTTCGGGGACGAAGGTGAGGTGGCTGCTGGATCATGTGCCGGGACTGAAGCGGCGTGCAAAGGCGGGGAAGCTGGCCTTTGGCACCATGGATAGTTGGTTGCTCTGGAAGCTGACGGAGGGGCGGGTGCATGCGACGGATGTGACGAACGCGTCGCGCACGATGCTGATGGACCTGAAGAGCTGCTGTTGGGATGCTGAGCTGTTGGAACTGCTAGGGGTGCCGGCGAGTCTGCTGCCGGAGATTCGGTCATCGAGCGAGATTTATGGTGAGACGACACTGTTGGGTGGGTCGATCCCGATTTCAGGCATGGCAGGGGACCAACATGCGGCGTTGTTTGGCCAGCGCTGTGTGGAGCCGGGAATGGTGAAAAACACGTATGGCACAGGCTGCTTCATGCTGATGAATACGGGCACGGAGCGGATCGCTTCCAAGAATCAACTGCTCACCACCGCGGCTTGGCAACTGGGTGGGCAGCCGGTGGAGTATGCCTTGGAGGGGAGTGTCTTCATTGCGGGTGCAATCGTGCAATGG
>JBIIUD010000003.1:0-22195 GCA_044340175.1 Verrucomicrobiaceae bacterium | reverse complement strand
TGATGGGGTCAAACGCTCGGTGCTTGGGCAAATTCATTCGAAATCCATCGTGCTTGAGGCGAAGCTGAAAAATGTGCGCAAGGGCATGACTGGCCTAGTTATAGCGCTCATCTTCTGGATTTCCGCGCGTCTGGTGCTTTTGATTGGCAACGGCTTCAATGGGTGAGATGAGGAAAACGCCAGGAAAGACACCGGTTTAAGCAGTCCCCGACACTCTGCCATTGCAGTAGGCGCGCTGGATCTGCAAACCCCGCCCACCGCGTCCCAAGGTCTGGGCCAACTCAACTAGGCACCCCAAAAGCAGATTCCCATCAAAGCGTGGTCCTCGAACAGGTTGGTGTTTGCGAGCACCACACCATCAAACCGGGGCAACTCCTGCACGAGCATGTGGCGCTTCTGATGGATGCCAGCTTTATCGATTGACAGATTTTCGCTGGAAGGAGTAGGGTCACTGGAAAGTGGACTTCAAGCATGATACATCGCAGACGATTTCTGGATCTCAATAGGGCCGGAACCACTCCCGCAGGAGCAACCCCATTGCCAGCCGCTTGTGGCGCAGGAAAGTCCATCGAACCGGCATTCCCTGGCGAAGACCTTCCATCATACATTCAGAGAATACAGGGAAACTGGGACGACGAGCTGTACCGCCAGATGCTCGGTGCAGCCAATGAGTTCAAGGAAGGCGATGCGCTTATTAACGTTGCCGCGCGCAATGAGGATGTGCGTCAGATGGCTCGTGCGTTGCTGTCTGCAACGACATTGGAGCAAATTGACCAGCACCCGCCGCATACGGATGACCTGTTTGAGATGATCACCGCGTCGCTCGACCCTGAAATCCAGCGGCAGCTGGGTTCGATGACGCTCGGGGAATTGAAACACTTCCTTCTCAGCAGCAGCGAACCGGAGATCCATGCCATTCGTGACGGGTTGTCCAGCGACGTCATTGCCTGCGTCGTGAGGCTGATGCGCAACGACGAATTGATTCAGGTCGGTGCCAAAGTTTTCAACCCACTGCCCGGCACAAATATCGGAGCCCGCGGTTACATGGGGGCTCGGGTGCAGCCCAATTCCCCGACCGATAACGCGGATGATATTCGGTGGCAGGTTTTCGACGCGTTTGCTTATGCGGTTGGCGATGTGCTTTTGGGGACCAATCCGGTTTCCAGCACGCCCGAATCTGTCGCGAGCGTTCAACAAACGCTACAGGATGTGCTCGTGACATTTGGGATCGCCGATGTGCTGCCGCATTGCGTACTGGCTCACATTGATGTTCAGGCCGAAGTTGAGAAAAAGCATCCCAACCTAACGGGAATCTGGTTCCAAAGTATCGCCGGGAATGATACCGCAAACACCACTTTTGATCTCTCTATCGAAAAGATGGTGCGGCATGCAAACTCACGCACCGGCCACTATGGATTGTATTTTGAAACAGGCCAAGGTGCCGATTTCACGAACGGGCATGGTCATGGTGTCGATATGGTCTTCCATGAATCCCGCAAGTATGGCTTTGCTAGAACACTAACGCAGACCGTCCGCGCCGCCCTTGAAAGCCATGGAAGTCAGGACCCCCCATGGGTTCATGTGAATGACGTTGCCGGCTTTATCGGTCCAGAAGTGTTTCGTTCCCGCAAACAACTCGTCCGGTGCTGTCTGGAAGACATTGTGATGGGCAAACTTCATGGATTGATGATCGGTCTGGATGTGTGCTCAACGCTGCACATGGATGTCAGCCTCGATGATCTGGGCTGGTGCATCGATCAGATCATGCCGGCCAATCCTGGCTATCTGATGGCTCTGCCGACACGGATTGACCCGATGCTCGGCTATCTGACCACCGGCTATCACGATCACGTTCACATTCGCGAGAGGTACGGGTTCAAAGTCAATGATCGGATGTGGCAGTTCTTTCAGCAACTGGGCGTGATCGATGCCCAGGGGCAGCCAACTGAACATTTCGGCAACCCCTCGCACGTTTATCTGCAATACTGCCGCCGCCGGAAGGATCTGCGGCCCGACCAAGAAATCCTTACCGAAGCCAAAAACCGGATCGCTTCCATTCGATCGCGGGGAGTATTCATCGCCGAAGGATTCGGTGAGAAACCGTCAATGCTTCAGCCCTCACTCGCCAGGCACCTTCAGCACATTTACGAAGATGCAAAAGTCTCCCTTTGGAAGGAACTCGATAATGCCTTTGCCTCAACCATTCCAGATGTCGTCCGCATTCGAACGCGGTCTTCAGATCGTGAGGATTATATCCTTCATCCTGTGTCGGGCGAATTCCTGTCAGACGATTCGCAAATGGCTCTGGTAGGACTCCGAGCCGAAGATGCTGAGGCATCCGACACTCAGATCGTGATTTCCGACGGACTGAATGCTTTGGCGGTGATGGATGGCGATCAGTTGCTCAGCCTCATCGGTCACCTTCGATCCGCGTTGACGGATGCGGGATTCCGGACTTCTCCCGTTAATCTGCTCGTCGATGCAGGGCGCGTTCGTGCCGGGTATCGGATCGGAGAAGCCCTCTTCGGCGGTCGCAATGGCCGTTTTGCGCTTTTGCATATCATCGGCGAGCGCCCCGGCACCGGACATCACACGCTTTCAATCTACATGACCGTTACCGACGGAAGAACATGGGGTTCTCCAGATCGAGTGGATCACAACATTACAAAGGTCGTTTCGGGCATTGCGATGACCGCACTGACGCCTGATCTGGGAGCGCTCGAAGCCGTGAAAATCCTGAGGGAAATGCATGCGGCTGAAAAATGACGGACGGTGCAGTGAAGAGGACGCTGGTGCGTGTGTTCAGGGAATCATACCGGTGACTACCGAGACGAGGCCGATGAATCTGAAGTTCGAGGTGCATGAGAGGCGCGGAGGCTTGGTGGCTCAAGCCTATCAGGTGCTTCCAACTTCGGAATTCGGGCTTAGCGCTTAAATCTCCGGCAGCTTCCAATCGCCACGGAAGGGGCGGGCTTCGAGCAGTTTGTTTGCCTCGACATCGTTCTGGAAGCTCTCGGTGACGGGGTCCCACTCGAGGGGACGTTTGGCTTTCACGGCGATGGCAGCGAGCTGGCAGAGCGTGTCGCTGCGTACGGCCGTTTCGATGTCGCAGATGGCTTTGGTGCCGGCTTTGATGGAGTCGATGAAGTTGCGAGTGTGTTCGATACTGGCGAGCAGCTTGATGGGCATGGTGCCCTCTTTGTTGACGGGGTCACGGAGGATGGCGTTGTCGCTGGCTTCGATGCTGCCGCGCAGGACATGCACCCAGCCTTTTTCTCCGATGAATCGGATGCCGTGGCCGATGCTGTCACGTTTTTCGTTCACGAAGACGATGGGCGCGGCGCTGGCGTAGTCGAAACGCAGGCGCCAGCCGAGCACGTTGTCGCAGGTGCCGTTTTGCGGCCACTCGGCGGCTTCAAAGCTCACTTTGGCCGGTCCGGTGTCATCGGTGCCATTGCCCCACTGGGCAATGTCGAGGTGGTGGATGCCCCAGCAGGACAGCATGCCGAGGGAAAAGTTGGAGATGTTCTCATGGAAGTGACGCTTGGTTTTTTCAACGTTGTAGGGCGTGAACGGCGCGGGGCCCACCCAGCGCTCCCAGTCGATGCTTTCCGGCACCGGTTGATCGGGGAAAAGCGGGGATGTGATGCCGCCAGGCACGGCGACCTGGATTTCCGTCAGTTTGCCCAACCGACCGTTACGGGCGAGTTCGCAGGCCCAGCGGAATTTGAGGTCGCTGCGCTGCTGCGTGCCGAATTGGAACACGACGCCCGTTTTGCGCACAGCAGCGCGGACATGCTTCGCCTCTGCCACAGACATGCCCATGGGCTTCTCATGGTAGATATGCTTTTTGTTCAGCACCGCGTCGGTGGACGGGATGCTGTGCCAGTGCACCGGCAGCGCCATCAAAACAGCGTCGATGGAGGCGTCGCGGTTCAGCTCGCGGAAGTCGGAGAGGACCTTCACATTATCGCTGCCGTAGCTTTCTTTGATGTGCCACTTCGCGGTCTTGATGCGCTCCTGATTCACATCACAAAGCGTGGTGACGCGGACATTGTCATTCGTCAAAAACGCCCGCATGTCATGCGTGCCCTGCGCTCCGCAGCCGATGACACCGAGAGTGATCTTGTTTGACGGCGCTGTTTGCGAGCGCAACACGCTAGCAGGCACGAAATGCGGCGCGATGCCCGTGGCGAGGATAGTGTGGATAAAGGAACGACGGCTGTTCATGGTAGGGAATACCAACGTTAACCGAATCCAGCTTGAGCGGACAAGAATTATGTCTGATCGGCCATCGTGTGGTTTGAAGTCAGGCATCCTTCCTTCCACCCGTGCAAGACGCATGAACAATCATCTATCTGCTACCTCTTTTACAAGACCGATGAAACCCGGTGCCTAGCGGTAGAGAGAGCGATTTGGAAAAGCGGAAGGCGTTGTGGATGCGGAAGCTGTGGGACTTTGTCATCCAATGGACAACGCTTCGTCTGGTGGCTTGTCCCCGCCTTGGTTCAGCGTTTGTTTGGCACCCAGGCGACGATGCGCAAGGGGCCACCGCTGCCTTCTTTGATTTTCATGGGTAGCGCCAGCACCAAGGCCCCCGTGGTGGGGAGTTGGTCCAGCGCGGCCACGTTTTCAAAGGCGGGGATGTTCTTTCCTAGAAGAATCTGGTGGCTCTCGAACAGCTTGGACTGACCGTAATCAATGCTAGCCGTGTCGAGGCCGATGGCCTTGATCGGGCGATTGGCGATGAGCCAACGTGCAGCGTCGGGATGCAAGCCTGGGAAATGCAGTCCAGGAACCGCTTCCGCACCACGTTGCTCGGTGCCGAGGTACGTCTTTGCCTTCGGCCAGAAGCGCGCGAAACCCGTACGCAACAGAACAATGACTCCCGAAGGAAGGCGGCCATGCTCTTTCTCCCAAGCCTCGAAATCGGCCACTGTGACCTGATAGTCGGGGTTTTCAGCTGCTTTGGCGGTGACATCGACCACCACAGCTGCGCCGATCAGTTGCTCAATGGGGATTTGATCCACCGTCTGCCCCTTATCGGCGAAATGGATCGGTGCATCCACATGCGTGCCGCCATGCTCTGAGGCACGATAGCGGTTCGCCGCGTAAAAGTAGCCACGGTCTGTGAACGCACGGGACTCGACCTCAAGCTGGAAGCGCTGCGCCGTAGGCCAGTAGAGCGAATCGGCGGAAAAATCGTGCGTGAGATCGATCCAGCCACCGCCGACAAAGGGACCACTGCTGGTCGCCGGCGAGACCGCTTTAGCGGCGTCCATGAGCCAGATGAGAGAGACCACCACGAGTATAAAGAGAGGAAAAAAAACCGCTTTCATCAGCTTGTTTTAGCCTTATCCGCCACGGTTTGCCAAGCCACTTTACTGATAGGAAAGTGCTCGATGTGGGGAAACTTCGTGACATCCATGCCGACATTCATTCCCTGCATCTTTTTTCCATCAAGTCGCAGAGGCCGCGGTTAGAGACCCAGCACCTTGCTAGCAAAGAGGCTTTTGGATGACGCCTCGTGCTTCTTCACCTCACCACGAATCCTCTCATAGTTGTTCTTGGTGAACTCGTCGTAGCTCACAGGTTCCACGTCGTCTCCTCGATCAAAGAAGTCACTTGAAGCGACCACGCGGTTAGTCTTGGTCTCGATAAGTTGGCAGCGGCTAGCGTAGATGAAACGGTATTTCAACCAGTTCAAAGGCATATAAACGCCTGTCCATCCCAGCGTGCGCACATCGAGGGCGTAGTCATAGCCCTCTGCAGCCTTCGCGATGGCGTTTGGCCGGTCCGACTTGACCAAAGTGGACGCAGGACTCGTCCGGGCACCCTTGGAACTCTTCAGTTGCTCGCCCAACTGCGCAGCGATGTAAGGTGCCGGATCAGAAAGCTGGGTCTCGTTGCGTTGGCTAGCTTCCTGCATGTTGTAGGTCGTCATCTGGGTGCCAACAGCCGAGTTCCCACTGGTTATGCCCGCAGCCATACCCGTCAGAGCCATGCCCGCGACCTTGCCTGCCGTCATGACTTGGAAAGGAGGCACCGACCCATGCGATAGGTGCACGCTAGCTCCAGCCAGTTTAGCGCGATCTTCCTGGCTTATGGAGGCCGTTTGAGTTCCTGCGCAGGAGATCAGCAGAAGTGGGAGGATGGCAAAGAGAAGGGCTTTGTTTTTCATGACCAAGTGAGTGAGTGCTAGGAAATTGCTTTTGGGGGTGCGGTTCAAATTGAACCTGGACGTAGAACGGGGTGTGAGGAGGGATAAAGGGGCAGATGAGGAACCTAGTCCTAAAGTGAAATGATGCATCGAGACTACCCAAGGCGGTTTCGTGCCGGTTTTGTGCGGCGGGTGGTTGCTCAAGGTGAGATTCATGACGCATTTGCAACGCCTACGAAAATAGCGTTCCTTCCCGCTGCGCCAAGATGTATTTTGGCATTGGGTTTTGGTGCGGCTCAGGTGGAGCGCATGGGATCCATCGGCACCGAGGAAGAGGAGGCTCTTTGGGCTTTCTGAGCGATTCGCTGTTCCCGTTTGTAGCCTGACTTGTTTCTCGCCCTAGCTCACAATTCGTTGTTTTCAACCTCCTTAGCTTCGACCCGTGCAAGCGGGATCAACTTGATTTTATCAGCTAACTTTTAACTTAAGCGGAGGTGGAAAGAATGCGTGTCAGGAGGCAACGAGGATGATAGTCTTCTGCTCGAATCAGCTGATCAAGCCACCGAACATGAAACCCACTCTTCTTTTTGTTCTTAGCCTCTGGCTTCCACTCGCTCTGTTTGCGGACGTGGCTCCGACTCCCCGGCCTGGACTGGTGAGGGTCGAGTATCCGCGTCACAAGTCGCAGGCGAATGATAAGGACCACTTCCAGGTCGCACTGGAACAACTGGGAGAGCCGACCGGCCAGAAAGTCGTCATCAAGTCCCTTTCTCCGTGGACGTGGAACCCGGAGCGCAATGCCGTCGCAAGGGGTTGGCTGCGGATCGACACCGACGGTGACTATCAGTTCACCTCGAACAGCTTTTATGATCGCAACCTGCTCATCATTGACGACAAGACCGTCTGTCCGTGTCGCGATGGCGAAGAGGCCGTGGCGACGATCGCATTGAAGAAGGGAATGGTGAAGATCCTGTCTGCAGGCTTTGTCGGCGGGCGTGGTGCCAGTGGCATCACCGTGCGCTGGAAGCCGCCAGGGCAGGCTGAACTGAGCGAGATTCCGGAGAGCCACCTCCAGCATGACTTTGATCCAACCGTGACCTATGTCAGCGAGACCATCGAGCCATCGAAAGCCACCACGAAGTCCGTGAAGAGGACGCCTCCGCGCGGTCGCCTTCTCGCAACGCATCTTGTGACGGTGGCAGATGACTTTGTGGTCGAAGCGTACAAGAACGGCGTTCGTCTTCCTGGCGACCAGCGCAAGCTGCTGGACGAGATTCACGGCGCGACGGTCGAGCGCATGGCGGTGGAGGTGCGGCCCGGCGACTGGCTGGTCTTTCATGTCGTGAACAATCAACGGCGCTGGGGCGGGGTGAAGTATTTCGCAGTGGCAGGCTGCTTGGGTGACAACGAGTTCGGCTTTGTTTCGGATCCCGGTTCGGATGCCTGGTCGGTCTGTGATGATCCCGCTCAGGTGCGCGATTTCATTCGCCAGCGTGAGGCTGGAACTGACGTGCGCCCTGGAGCCATCGCCAAACCGTGGCGGGAGGGTGACGATCACATGCGGAGGCACGCGGGGTCAGGTTTTCCGGGGAAGCCCCTCTGGGGTGGTGGGGCCTCCACGTGGATCAAGTTCGTCGCGCCGAAAGACTTAGCCAATCCGGTCACGCTGCCTTCCAAAGACGTCGTGCCGGGGGTCGAGGTCAGGTCCTCTCCAGCCGTCTCAATCCCGAAGTTGCCTCCGGCACCGAATGCGTCGCTCACGCCCACGCGCTGGCCGGTGCAGATTCTGTATGCCATGTTTGGCAGCGGAGACCGGAACGCCGACGTCACCTTGCGAGTGAAGGAATTCGTGGAGACGAAAAAGACCCTGTTTGCCGTCGATCCCACGACGCTCGGCGTGGATCCGATTCCCTACTGGCAGAAGAGCCTGTGGATCGCGTATGTGAAGGACGGTGTCCGCCGCGAGGTGCGCCGCTATGAGAACGAGCATGTGCTGCCGGAAAGCTTCTACGGCCCACAGGACGCGGCAGAGCTTGCCAAATGGCTTCCCAACAGCCGGTGGAAGTCCGATCAGGGCGAGTTGCAATTCTACGCCGATCACACGGTCGTCGGTTACCCGTTTGAAGGCACTCCAAAGTGGGAGGCGCTGGCTGGCAACCGTGTCCGCATTAGCTGGTCCGACGAGCGGAAGCTGGAATACCTTTTCGACTTCACCTGGAGCAGCTTCCACAACGCCGACGACCCCAAAGCTGTGTTCAAGGTGGTGAACTGATCGCTGGCCGTCAAATTCACAGCCAGCCGGTTTGATGGAAGCCGTTTGAGTTCCTGCGCAGGAGATCAGCAGAAGCGCGGTCTTGAACAACGTCACTGCCATGCCTCGCGCACCCAGCGCGCGGCGTCCGCGATGAGGGCATCCCGCTGTTCGGCAGTGGCTCGCGGGACATCGCAGAAGACGACAAGCAGAAACGGTTTGCGCTTGCCGGGCCAGATGACGGCGATGTCATTGGCAGCGCCTTTTTCACCGGTGCCCGTCTTATCGCCCACTTTCCACTGAGGATCCATCGCGGCGCGGATGCGTTTGTCGCCGGTGCGATTGGCCACCAGCCAAGCGATGATCTTTTCCTGAGAGGCAGCGCTCAAAGCCTCACCAAACAACAATTGCTCCATGGTCGCCAGCATCGCAGAAGGGGTGGAGGTATCACGAGGGTCGCCGGGTTGATTGGAATTGAGTTCGGGTTCGTTGCGATCCAGGCGTGTGGTGGTATCGCCGATGGCGCGGAGATAACGGGTCAGTCCCTCCGGTCCGCCGATGGCGGGCAGAAGAAGATTCGCGGCTGGATTGTCACTCCATGTCAGGGTAGCTTCGCAAAGTTCGCCGACACTCATGGATCCTTTGGCGAGATTCTCTTCCTTCCCCGTGACCGGCGCCCAGGGAATGAGATCTGTCTTGCCATAGCTAATCGCGCGATCCCATCTCTCTTCACCGGCATCCACCTTCGCCGCGATGGCGGCGGCGAGCAGGAACTTGAAGGTGCTGCACATCGCAAAGCGTTCGTCGTTTCGATGACCCAGAACCCTGCGATCTTCAAGATCAACGGCCATGACGCCGATCCGACCGCCGTGGCGTGCTTCCAGTTGAGCCATCGATTCGGAAAAGGAAAAGGCTGCTTTTGCAGGACAGATAACAAGCAGCGCCAAGCCCATCACAGGCGACATCCACCCTGGAAGCAAAACTCGACCGAAGCGTTTCATGTTATTGAGCTGCTGCTAGGAAATGGCTTTTGAAGAGCCGGGTGGAGTTGGCGTTGGATGTCGAGCGGAGACGGGGTGGGATAGCGGAGCCGAGATTCATGACGAATTTCAGAGGCTAATGAGCCTAGCTTTTCTGACCGCTGAGCCAAGATTTTTCGGGTCGCGATTTTTTGAGCGAGCGGCTGAGAATCTTATCAGTTATCTTTCTTTCTCTCTCTCTATCTTATTTAGTCGAGTTCGTCGGCACCTAGGTCCGGCAAGCCTCTGCGGGGCTTGGCCTCGATATCGTCGGTGACGAGCGCCGGTTCCGGCCCGTGGTCGATGGCGTCCTTAGCTGTCGCCACTAGCCGCAGGTCGCCCCTGGCGGGGTCACGAAAGCATGCCGCCACGTCGCGATTCAGGTTGTTGCGGAATGCGGCCACGCCAACGATGAAGGCTGCGGGGATTTCCGGACCGCTGAAAATGTTCCCTGACACCTCAAGCCCATCGTTCGGCGGGACCACCCGAAACAGCCGCCGCATCGGGCCTTCTAGATCGTGCACGGTGTTGTGGACGAAGCGGCAGCCCTTGGTGTTCGAAGCGAATAGATTGTTCTCTGGACAGCCGATGACGAAGTTGTTGCGAATACTACAATCGGTGGCATGCGGCACCGAGTCGTCATGGCGGGACGGATTGCCCAGGCAGATACCCTGGTCGCAGTCGATGAACAAGTTTCGCTCGACCACCGCGTTCTTCGATCCCACCCAGATGAAAACGGCACCGCGGCCCTCGTTGGTCTTGCCGTGAATGTTGCGGAAGACGTTGTCGGCGATAACGAGTCCGTCGGTGCTCATGACGTCGATCCCTCCGATGTAGTTGTGGTTGAACTTGCCAGGGTTCTCGTCCTCATAGGGCTCGTCGCCCAGCTGCTTTGACCGGTCATTCTCGAACAGGCAGAACTCGACACGATGGCCTGGAGACCAAGCCTGCTTGCCATCCGGTCCCGGCCGCACCTGCGGTCCCTTCACGTGTCGCTGCCAGACGTTGCGACTGTGGACATTGCGAATCGTGACGCGCTCTGCCCCCAAGTCGCCGTTGATCTTGATGCCGTTCTGCTTGATGTTCTGCACGGTCAGATCGGCGAGCATCGCCTGCTTGCAGTTGGTGAACACGACCCCTTCGGTGTGGCGGCTGCCTGCGAAATCGAGCACGACTTTCGACCGATCACCCCCCTCACTGCGAATCGCAACGTTGTCCGCATTTTGAATCACGAGCGACTGCTGCATTGGGTAGCTGCCCGGGGCGACGAGGATCGTCTGGCCGGTCTTCAGGGTATCCGCCGCAGCCAAAAGCTCCGCGACGTTCGTTACGCGAATCACGGGTCCTGCGGCGTCGAGCACCTTGGCTTTGATCTCCTTGACCTTGTGGACGTTGAGCCAGCCACGAAGCAGGTAGCCGCACTTCGCGAGGTTATCCGGGGTCGCGGGCCCCGTTGAGCCCTCGTTCGACGGATGGACGCCGTCCTTGCTGATGAGCGTGCCCTGCCAGGCATTCCCCGGCTGACGGGCGAGAATCTCGCCGTAGTAATCGACCAGCGGGAGGCAGTGCTTCCTCGCCAGAGCCGTCAGCCCGTCGTTATACGGCCCGATCAGGCCTGCTGGGTCGGGATTCCGCGGCGGCACCGTTGTTACCACTGGGATCGTGCCATTGTCGATGCACTTCAGGTAGATCGACTCCATCGACGCGAGGTATTGCTCGACGGGCACGTTCTGGCCAGCGTCGTTGCTGCCTAGGAGGATGATCGCTATTTGCGGATCGTGGTCCACGAGGATCGCATCGAGCGAGGCTGAGCCTCGGACTCCCCCGGCCAAGCACTGTGCGGCGGTTAGCCCGCTCACAGCCGTCCAACTGCGGCCCGAGGGCTGGTCGTCGGCCGCCAGCCACCAGCCATTGGTCTTGTCGTTGACGTCTGACCGCATCCACTTGCAAATCGCCACCTCCTGCGGCGTGCGGCTCTGCCCGTAGCGGACCCACTGGCCAGCCGGGTTCGCATACGTGATCGAATCGCCGATCGGCACGACCTTGCCCGACTCCCCCTGAAATTGCTTCGCGACCTCGGACATGGCGGACGGCCAGTCCCAATCGTCATCCACGACATCCGCCCCCCTGGCGACCTCAGAGGTCACTAGAAATGCGGCCAAGATCCACGCGCCATTTTTAACCATCGGTGCTGCTCCAGGAGACCTCGGGGCCGGGGTGCAAAATCCAACAGACGGCAGGGCTGATGTTCGTCGAGTTGTGGTTTGGAGAAGTGACATGCTGCGATGCGAATGGGTTGGCGGTATGGATCGTGGACAATATCGAACGCGACGAGGTTATCTGTCCTTCCGATTCAGGCGTCGGGGGGGAGCGTGAGACGGAGGAAGGACAAATTTGGAAGGACAATTGGAGAGCCTGAATGGTGATTTCATACCGGTTTTCCAATATCCATGAGCCTAGCTTTCCTGACCGCTGTGCCAAGATTTTTCGGGTCGCGATTTTTTGGGCGAGCGGCTGGGACAAAGTTAGTAGATAAAATAAAGTTGACGCACCTTGCCCGTGTTGAAACGAGAATGGTCGGAAACCATAAAATGAACGCCAGGCACAGGAACACGATGCAAGGCGCGGACTTCATCCTGTGGAAAAAGTGTTGAGGCTTTGATCGTTAAGCAGAGCCTATTTCAACGAGATCCTCGCCGCCGGTGAGAAGGTCGAGCGCGGTGGCGAGGTGTTGAGAACACATTTTTTGCCTGGCAACTTTCTCATGGCATCGATCATGAGCCAGGCAACTCTTCAAGCAGCATTTTCACCGTCTCGGAAGCTGGCGGGTAGATTGCTTTACCCAAGCGATAGCCGCCGTCGTTTGCCTCTAAGGGGTGAAATGCCAGCACCTCCATAAGACGGACGCCACGCCCTAGGGGTGCCTCGTCACCTTCATTGACCAAAACCACGAGGAGATGATCCCCACGGGTGGGAATGAGGTCGGGAGGGCCCGGCACCTGTCCCGCCTCCATTATCTGATGGCGGCCAGCGGAGGTCACCAGCCGGGGGTAGATAACGGTGCGGGCCTCTGGGCGCGGCTCAAAGGCCCGGGAGATGTGGCCCGCGTCCTCGCCAGCCGGAAAGTGCGCCTGAAAACGGCACATTGCCACGGCCATCACTTTCAGGCGTGGATCATTAGCTTCTAGCCCAGGCCATTGCTTGACAGTGTGTCGCAAGGCCTGTTCCACCATCGAGTCATCTGGCTGCCAGGACATCGCCGAAGTGCTCAGGGTTCGGAAGCCCATCACAGTGAGGCCGCACACAAGCACCAGGGCCAGAACCCCAAGGATGGGGCGGGTCAACGGGTTCCATGGCGCGACTTGGCTCCCTGGCGCGGTTTTCAGCTTGGTGTTGCCGCTTGTTCGGCGGAGCAGCCAATCCAGCCATATCAGGACAACAAGACAGAAGAGGCTGGAGACCAAAAACTCGGAGCGGTTCAGTGCAAAGTTGCCCACAATCACGTTGAGCAACGCCGCCCCGGCCAGGGTGCCTGAAAGCAGTGCCCCGGAGATGCCCGCCACCCAGGGCAAGCCGCCAAGCAGCAGAATCCAGACGAGTGGGACCACCGCTTCCGGCATAAGCACAGGCAACGCCGGGACAAGTGGAATGAGAAGCACAAGCCACGGCTGTCGCCGCCGCCACGCTGCGGCGAGAATCAGCAACGCTGAGAAGAGGGTGAGCAGTGCAACCTGCCAGGGCTGGCGTAGTGAGAACCAGCTGAAAAAATCCTTGGTGTAATGCCCGAGCCTGCCCAGATAACCGGCGGGATCTGCTAAGACGGCTTCGCGGAAGCGCTCTTTGAAAAACGCCTGAAAGGCGGCGAGATCCGTCTCAGCAATGCCGGCGTCATACGCCATCTGGTAGTGCGCCGCGTTGAGTGCATTGACATGCCCCGCAGGCACGGCGGCGGCAAAGAGGGCCACTGAACCGTTGGCGGAGGGCGACCAACTGTCAAAAGTGAGCTTTTGACGCAGAGACCACGGGAAAAGCACCACCATCAGGCCAAGCGAGAAGGCGAATCCCGCGCTTAGAACCTTGCGTACAGGCCACGAGGGCGCGCGCAACAAGAGCCAGACCAAAATTCCGCCGCAGGCAAAGACTGTGAATGCCGTGAACGGCCGACTGAGGTTGGAGTAGGCGAGCAGCAGGGAGGCTACGGCAAAGTCCATGGGTCGCCCCTGGCGGAAGCCAGCGACCAGGAAAACCAATGCCGCCGGATTTAGCGCAAAGGCTAGGTTTTCTGTGAGCGTGCGGTGCACAAGCGCATTGGTAGCTGGATCAACCAGTGTCCAGACGGCAAGCGCCACGCCCATGCTGCGTGAGTGAACCATGCTGCCTAGAAGGAAAAGAAACAGGGTCCCCGTGGCCAGCAGAAACACATTGGAGGCCTTAGCCACCCACCAACTGTCTCCAAATAGTGTGTAAACACTGCCAAGGAACAGCGGATAGCCTCCTCGGTGACCGCGGAAAGCTCCCACGAATCCATGACCCTCCTTCAGCGATAGGGCGTTTACGTTCCACCCCATGGAATCGCTGTGCGGGACACCATGGATGGTGAAAAATCCATCGCTGAAATCCGGCCTCAGCAACCATTCAGCTCCGCCAACTGCGAGAGCAATGGCAAAGACTGCGGCGCACCATTTGGTTGGGTTCATCGACACGCTGATTCGTGCGCCAAGGTTTCGCAAACTTCGGCGGCACGCCCGGCATCGGAATACCGGGATGCTCAGGGTGGTGAATCCCGCCAGCAATACCATCAGCGTCCTGGCTCTGGGCACGACCGGCACCCGCACCGTGTACTTTTTGCCATTCTCAAACGGCACCCCCCCCGCCAGTGGCCGAAAGATGAACGCCGGCTGGACTGACCTTGTGCCGCCCAAGACCAAGCTGCTCAATCTCCCGAACCGGCCGCGACCGATTCGGCAGCGGGCGTCCATCTTCATAAACCCGGATCAGTCGGCTCAGATGCTCTTTCCGATACTCGGAAGGCAGTTTCACCCGCATTCGCAGGCCCACCCTCTCCACCACCGAGTCTTCCGTTAATGACAGTGTGGTAAAGAAGGGAAATCCAGAAGCAAATTGAATCAAGGTCAGCAAGGCCAGCACAGTGCTGACCAGCCAGGCACCCACCACCCAGGCCGGATGTCGCTCAACGAAGCGACCTGAGGTTTGGAGAATATCGGGCATGATGCGAGGTGAGCATGGGGGCATCTGACCGGGACTCTTCCCCGCAAAGTACGGGGCGAATGCTGCGGACTGATGGTTGGCTAACACCCACTTGCTGGAGGAGTCACGGACTATCCATTCGAAAAATCGGAATGCTGACTTAACCAAGAAAAAGTTAGGGGCTAGTTAGGTAATAGTTAAGGTGTATGTTAGGGTATAAGTTAGCGGATAAAATATTATTGACGCACCTTGCCCGGGTTGAAACGAGGAAGGTGGGAAACCATGAAATGAACGACAGGCAGGCCAGAGGAACGCGATGCAAGGCGCGGACTTCATCCTGTGGAAAAAGTGGTGAGGCTTTGATCGCTAAGCAGAGCCTATTTCAACGAACTCCTCGCCGCCGGTGAGAAGGTCGAGCGCGGTGGCGAGGTGTTGAGAACCTTTTTTTCCTGGCACCTTTTTCAACGCCAAGTCCCCACTCTATAACCTCCGCAGCGATCCCAGCGAGGCCGCGAATGTCTTTGACAGAGAGCCGGACAAAGCGAAGGAACTCTTCACCTCACTCCGGGCAGATCTTGCGCATGGGCGGAGTCGATAATCATGAGCCTCCTTGTTCGCCAAAACGATGAAACCTAACTTCGCACTTTTCACCGTCCTCCTCCTCGCGCCGCTCGCGCTCCTGCGAGCCGAAGCACCGGTCATCATCACCGACCGCACCATCGTGTTCGCCCACACGGGCACCGATCCCAAGGACCCGACGAACGTGTCGGGCTACAACTTCGGGCCGAGTGTCGCCCTGCTGCCGGATGGACGGGTCATGGCCGCGTGGTTTTCCGCTCCGTCCGAAGGCGCGGAGTCGCAGCGCCTCATGCAGGCTTTTTCATCGGATCAAGGCCGCACCTGGGGCGGGGCGACGGTGCTGCAGGACTTCGAAGGCGCGCCGGACTTTGATCCTTCCTTGTTCGTCGCCGGGAAGGAGACTTTCCTCTTTTTCGCGGCCAGCCATCCGAAGCTCGACGTCTATTTCCGGCGCAGTGGTGACTCGGCAAAGACCTGGTCCGATCCGGTGAAACTGGGTCAAGTCAATCACACGACCCGGTCCAATGGGATTCGCTTGTCCACCGGCGAGCTGCTGGTGCCGTTGCACCTGCGCGGGACAAAGAGCGGAGGGGTCCTGAAGTCGCGTGATGGCGGCAAAACCTGGGAGCGTTTCGGTGCGGTCGCCAATCCGGAAGGCCAGGGCGGCGAGCCGACCATTGCGGAGACGAAGTCCGGCGCGATCCACATGATGCTGCGCACCAGGGACGGCCAGCTCTGGCGGTCCATCAGTCGCGATCAGGGCGCAAACTGGAGCGCGGCGGAGAAGACCGGTCTTGCCTCCACCTCATGCGCTTCGCATCTGCTGGGCACGCGCGATGGCAGGCTCGTCCTCACCTACAACCCCGGCCCCGATCCGCATCGTTTCCCGCTCCTCATCCGCACCTCGCGCGACGAAGGCGTCACCTGGAGCGCGCCCACGCTGCTGGCCGATCGTCCCGAAAACGTGGGCGGCTGGTCGATCTGCTATCCCACCCTCACCGAACTGCCAGACGGCACCCTGGTCGCGATCTGGGCGCAGAAGAAAGATTCGACCGCCGGGCTTTACAGCGACATTCATTCGGCGCGGGTCATGGTGAGGGACTGAGCGGCGGCTTTGGAGTGGACGCGAATGAGTTTGGGGATTTTGTCGTCCCACATGGGCCGCCTGAATCGGCTTTCTTGAGCGTAGGCCGTTGGCAATGAGGCGATAGCGGGAAGGTGTCAACTAGGGTATCAGAATACTCATCGCTGTCTCTCAAGTCACTGTTCCCCACCGTCTTCCGCTAGCAAATTGCTTTTGAGGGTATCAGGTCAAGTTGACCCTGGCCCTAGCCCTGGAAGGAGCGGGAAGCACTGATCCGCCCATGCTCAAGCCTATCAGGTGCCTCCAACTTCGGAGTTCGGATTCAATCCTTCGAAACTCTGACTTCCACCTCCGATTCGCTCAGCTTTCTGTAGAGCCGCTTGAGGCGCAAGGGAGGCCACCAGCGGTAAAGGTAGATGTCGATGGGCTTCCACATGGCCACCCAGCCACTGATCGTCAGTCCTTCACGCGCCACCGCCATCCAAGAGGATGACCCTTGCAAAACAAGGCTAGCCACCAAGTGACACACCGTGATGAAAAGCAAACCAATGATCAGACTGAATCTTCCCTCCCTCATCATTTGCTTCAGCTCACGCACTTTCATCTGTGCCTGATAGTCGAAGTAGTGATGCAAAGACTCCGTCACGAGCTTCTGTGGATCCGCGACTCCCTCAGGGGCACGCTGCATGTGGACGACCAATTGAATCGGAACACGGTGATGACATTCCTGCGCCCAACTCACAATGAATTGCTCCGCATCATGATCCAAGTCCCTCTCATGAAAAGGAGAAGGGTCCATCGAGTTGAACAACTGATGAACATCGCGAATGTTCACCTCGATAAGATGCGGCTTTGGGTGAGTGGATGATTTCACTTCGGTGTCGTCTCAACGTCGATCCTCAGCACGGTGACGCGTTTGTCTCGGAATGACAATGGCAATCGTCTCTTGGCACCGACATCACCCCAAAAAGCCCGCTGCAAAACCCAGATCGGACCGCTGAAGCCAAGCACCCCATTCAGCGCCTTGCATCCGCCGATAAAACAACCCTGGCTCTGCCAGAACCATCAACCTCGGCGCCACTGCCCCATTCCTCGCCCTGTCTCTCAAGTCACTGTCCCCCACCGTCTTTGGTTCCATCAGAGCAAGGTGCGTCAATTTTATTTTATGTGCTAACTTATTCGATCTTTTTTTGGTTGTGGCCGAAGCTGCCAGTGATTTTGTGGCGGATCTCACGGAGCCATTCGAGGTCGTCCGAGTCTTTTGGTGTAGGGGCGTTCGTGTTCATGCTTCAACTCCTAGAAGTTCGTATGGGGTGATCAACTTTGGGGTGTCGTAGCCAATTTTGGCGTTCACATGACGAATGTGATCCGTTTTGTGACTTCTTGCATGGGTTTCAAAAGCCAAGCGTGTTGAGTTTAAGCAATACCTGAGGCTCGACGGACGGCGAGGGAGTAGGCTGCGGCGCGGGTTGAGCGTTTTGGACGGAAGCCGAGGTTCTGAGGTTCATCAAGGCCGTGACGAGACCGGTGACTCGGGGGCTCCAGATGTCGTTGTGTCCGTCGATGATTTCATTTGGCACCGAAAGGATCCAGTAGGGGGTGCGGTTGAAGGGGATGGGTTCGGTTTTGCGCGCGATTTGATACAACCCTTTGTCTGTGCGGACCTTCATGAGATGATCAGCCCCCAACGGCTTTTGGTTGGCGAGGATGTGCCAGAGCTGGGCCTCACTCGTCGGAGAGACGGGTTTCCCTCCCAAGGTGACCGCATCAGCCACCTCGTCAGAGATGCGGGTCATTTGGTGACTGTGTAGCGGAGTGAAGTGACCCGCTGTGGAGCGCGCTGCCTGTTTTTGTGTGCCCGCTTCCGGTGGGAAACCCGAATCCCGATAAGCTCCCGAGACGGAGGTATTGAAGAGACTGATGGGAAAGAGTCGGCCCGTACGAACTCCTGCGGGGAAGGCGACACCGGTCGCACGGTCCGTCTGACTGGTGATGGAGACGATCCAGGGCAGGTCCTCGCGAGCCGTCCAGATTTGGCGGTCACGCAGGGCGCTTACGAGTGTGCGGGCCTTCACGGCGGGCTGGGCTTGGTTGATGAGGAGGACAAGGTCAGCCGGGATGAGATCGCGACTGTCCAGCGTTCGCTGTCCTGTGGAATGCTTTTCCGCCAAACGCGCCCGCACAGGCTGACTGATGGCGTGTTCGAGTACGAGGGCACCAAATGAATGACCGACAAGGATGATTTTGTTTTTGGAATTGGCAGCTCTTGCAGCGGCAGCGATTTCAAAAATGGCATCGGTGCCCGCTCCGGTGCCGACGCGTTGGCCACCCTGGAAACGGTGATAAAAGTCGCCGAAAGGGGTGATGGGATCAAGGGTGCGACCGCGCCATCCGATGTAAACGCCGAAGACCCTTTCCGCACCCACCCTGCCCTGCGTTAGAGCCAAGCTTTCCAGCGTCTGTTTGAAACTTTGCACGTTGCCCGATTTCACACTGGCGTTGTGGTTCCAGCCATGGACGAAAAGAATGAGGTGGAAGGGACGTTTGCGGGACTGCGCCTTGATCTGATCCGTCACTGCCCTCAACTGGTCGAAGCTTTGCAGCTCTCCCTGGTCATCGACTTCCACGTAACCCAGAGTCACCGCGCTGGTGGGCGTAACCGGCACCGTCTCTATCGGTTCCTTGACCCGATAAGGTTCCGATGAAGTGCAGCCGAACTGAGCGAGTAAAAAGAGTGCTGCGAAAGGAGTAAAGAGCGTTGTGGATTTCATTGCTGGGAGGGATGGAAACCGTGATTTATTTTTGATTGTGCGGGAACTGACTTTATCAGCCAGTTGCAGCCTTATGCCGGTCCCGTCTGGAAAACGTTAAGCTAAAGTTAAAATTTGGCTGAGTAACTGAGGTGTATTTAAGGCGACAGAAGTGACTGTATCCCAAATACCTAACACCTTGAACATTGATTCCACTGCAGGATCGGCCTTTTCTTTGTTCAGTTCGGAATGAACACGCTGAAGTCGATCCAACGCAATAAAGAGATCATTTCTTAACCCATTGATTCCGCGAATTCGGAACTGTACCAATGCAGACTGAAGTATTTGTGTTACGTCGAGAAGAACTGATCTCAGTTCAACGGGCAAGTCAGATCCATCGATAACTGCAAATAATTTTAGGACTTCATTTTGAATTTTCTCGAATTCGTCCGTCGACAAAACTTTTTCGGGGCGGAGTGCACCTAGCCGTTCAGAACAGAACTCAAGCGACCCCAACACTTCTTCAGCTAATAGATTTTTAGCATCAGCCCACTTCGCATCCAGGTTCGATACGCTTAGCACTTTTCGAATCGTGGGCAGGTGTTTGAGGAAAATTTCATGGTTTAAATCTAGCAGCGAGATTTCGGATTCCACCTTCGTTACCAGTTCCTCTAATGCGATAAGAGATCTCAAGATTTCAAAGATATCAGTCTTTTCGATGGAAAAGACTGCAGCCCAAGCTTCCTTAACGCGACTTTCAGGAAGTTGTTTCTTCGCTTCACGCAAAACAGTATAAAGACGTGCTGCTGGATTGTTAATCTCTCGATTCATTCGTGTATAATTGTTCACTGAATCAACGCTGCATCATCTGATAGAAATGATTTTCCGAAGTGACTGTTAAAGCGCTAACTGGCCCCCATCCTTCTTTCAAACTTTCGTGGACTTTCCCAGCCAGCTCAGGGAGGTTTGAGGCTTGTAGATACAAAATCTCGGACGGTTTACCAGTTGTCTCACAAGGACCATATTTAACAATTGCCTGCGTGAACGCTTGAGTGCCTCCTGATCGCGTATTAACTGAGATTGATCCAAATGGCTGCCAACCCTGCATCACTTTTTGCTGCACCGCAGCCGCCAGATCCACTTCCTTCGGTTTTGAGAGAATTGAATATTCAACTATAGTCTTAGGCATCACGAATGAACTGCTTTAGAGGATTAGAATTCACTGGAAGGCCTCACACTCTCCGCCGTTCCGCATCGCTTCGATGAAGCAGGCGATGAATTTGGCGGCGTGGGTGCCAGCGATGCCGTGCTTCTTTTTCTCAATTTGGAGGCTGGACTGCTTCATGGTCGCTTGGAATTTTGGGTTGGATCCTAGAGAGCCTTGGACGAGACTGGGGTCATTTCCGGGGACTATTTGTGAGTGCGTTAGGCGGTTTGCTATTTCCATAATAAATGCAAAAGAAAGTGGTGCAAGGAAATGCTTATATGGTAAGCCGTATTTCCGACAAGGAGGTCTTTTCGGGTGGATCGGGACGGGTGGAGAAAGAGGTGCCTCTGAGATGAGGATCGTCGGACGGGTCGATTGGATCTTCGGTGCTGGGCGGGAGGGCTTAGGCTTCGATGTCTTGGGTGTCTTTGCCGTTGGGGTAGCCGGGGCAGCCCCAGAACTGGTGTTGGGTTTTTCCGGCGGTGCGGTGGCGCATGGGTTGGCCGCAGAGGGGGCAGAGCGGGGCGCCAGCCTGCGCGGCGCTGGGTGCGGGCGACGTGGAGGCGTTGGGAATAATGCAGACCGGAAAGCCGGGGCTTTTCGAGACAGGCAAAGCCCGTCCACGCTGCTCTTGGGCGTGTCGATGGCGGGGGTTCCTGACACGGAGTGTGAGGACTACTTTCCTGGCTGGCTTCGCTTGCCGACCTGGGTGCGGCTGCTTGATGGCGCACTGCATAGCGAGGCATGCAGGCATGTTGCGGGATTTTTTGGGCTCAGGCTGACAGGGCTGCGGCGCGGGACAACGTGGCTTCAAAGAGGGAGAGAAGGTGTTTCTTCTGTGGAAGAACTGGGCGATTGGGATCAATCTCCTTCTCGAGCGACAATCCTGAAGCCGCCTCGGTCAGCCTCAGCAGGCGGGTGCCATCTTTGAGCTTCAACAGGTGAATCTGAATGGCTTCTGAGTTCATAGTCTTAAGGTTCCCGAAAGCCGTAGGATTGCAACATTTGGTTGGGGGAGCTGGGTGTGACCGGGCCGAAGCTTTCGTGGGCTACGTATGCGGCGGCTTCGAAATGGCTTTCGTTGAATTCAAGAACGCTTTCCGGCGGGTCATCTGAAGCTACGGCGGCGGCTTCGAGGATCTCGTGGTAGAGCGTGACCGACCATTCCCTCTCACTCAGGCCGGACCGAATTGTCAGCTCGAAACGTTTGCCAATGATGGCGGTTCGGGCAAGGGCGTCCCGACCCATAGCGTCCGTAAGCGGCTCGTCATCGATTTCAAGGTGGGTGATTCGAAACCCTCCGACGAGTTCCAGGTTCGTGAAATCGGTAAGGGGTCTCATGAGATGAGATGGCCCGGCGGGCAAGGTGCCCGCCGGACCCGCACCAGCTGGAAGCGGGTGCTACGTTCTGGATAGCTCTGTACTTCGGGTCCTCACACGGAGTGTGAGGGCTACTATTGACAAGCCTCGCACTCTCCGCCGTTGCGCATGGCTTCGATGGAGCAGGCGAGTTTTTCTTCGGCGCTGAATTTGGCGGCGGCGGCGACGCTGGCGGCGTGGGTGCCGACGATGCCGCGCTTCTCTTTCTCGACTTCGCTGGTGGCTTTTTCGATGTTGGAGGCGCTCTTGGTGCGGAGGTAATAGGTCGTTTTGAGGCCTTGGCGCCAGGCGGCACGGTACATCCTTGAGAGCGGGGCCATCTCGGTGCTGCCGAAGAAGAGGTTCACGCTTTGGCTCTGGTCAATCCACTTCTGACGGCGGGCGGCGGCGTCGATGACCCAGGACCAATCAACGGCGAAGGCGGTGGCGTATTTGCGCTGGAGATCGATGGGGATCTCTTCGATGGAGCCGAGCTCGCCGTCGGTGTATTTGACGCGGGCACGGACTTCGGGGGTCCAGAGACCGCGTTTTTTGAGGTCGCGGACGAGGTAAGGGTT